>MEHH01000035.1 GCA_001940755.1 Candidatus Heimdallarchaeota archaeon AB_125 | reverse complement strand
ATTTCGGTATCACAACTAAGGGATATCCTATTGTAAAAGGTTTGATGGGTAAGAAGAAAAATACTCCTATATTAGCAAAACGACCTTTCGAGAAAGCACTGAGTATTCTATCTGAAGTCCAAACTCCAGGAGATTTGGAAGAAGCTAAGAAGAAGATAATCAAAACAATACATTCTGTTAATCAAATTATCTCTAAAAGGAATTTCGAGCTTGATGATTTAGCTATAACCGTAACACTTTCCAAGAAAATTGATCAATATGACAGCTGGACTCAACCTTTACAAGCTGCGGTTCAACTTATTCAATCATTTCCTGATGGCGAAAAACCAACTGTGGGTAGTTTAATCAGTTTCATTAAAACTAAACCATTTAAGATAGAGACCCAGTCTATCAAATTATCAGATAGAATAAAAAGAAGTGGCGAATGTTCAGTAAAACCAATTCAATTAGCAGAGAAATCTGATGTGGATATACCTAAAGTTAAAGAACTACTTAAATCTACATTATTACAACTGTTGGATACCATTGGTATTTCCTGGGAAGAATCAATTGAAGGACAAAAATCACTTGATTCTTGGTTTAGTTAAATGAGGTGTTTTCTCTGCCAGAAGCTACAATGATTAGAATATCACAAAAATCCCTCACCATTGAAAGCTTGAATGATTTGTATTCAGCTCTTGAGGAAGAACCTGTAACAATTAAACGATTGTTTGATCCTCGTTTTTCACGATCCGGAGATGATTTGGTTATTGAAGGAGATATTGATAAAATCTTAGATAAGTTAACTCAAGATCTACCTCGAATTATCTCGATTAGATTCAAGACAAATGACCTCAATACAATATTAGAATCTAAATCAGCTTTGAATATTGAACATGGAGACACAAAGATTTTCTTTGGAACATCACTTGTTGATTATGACCATTTATACTCTAGACTTCGAATAAACGATAAAACTAAGATACTTTCTCTTCTTTTCCGAACACAATTAGGAGGAAAATTCCTTTCACTTATGCCAGTGAAAATAAAAGGAGTTGTCGTAACAAATCGAATTAACAACTCTGTTGAATTTATTCTTCCCTCTCAAAGAATTATTACTCTACGAAGTTGGTTAGAAGTCTTAAAATCTAATACAAATATTGATTTTGACATGCTTGTTGATATATTCCGAAAAACTGACCCAAATATGCGAAAAGAAATGGAAGATTCTATGAATTGGATAAACCTTCAACTTCCAGAAATAGTAGCCAAATCATCAGTAATTGAGAATATCGACATCTCTAGAGCATACCAAAGCACTTTAGATTTGATGTAGGTTTGTAGTATACTGACACAAAGAGTTAAAGTTAAAAACATTCCTACTTTTTATGCTCTGAAGGAGATAAATCAATGAAAATGAAAAGTAAAATTCTCTTGATAGCAATTCTAACATCCATATTACTCTATGCTCATTTTACTAGCGGTTATGTTTCAGAACAAACCTTAGTATTAGATCAAGTAATTATGGAAGATTCTGCAATTATAGATACTAACATAAGGGTTGGAATTTTTGTTAAGAATTACTTTAACTACACTATCACAAATATTACAGTATCATTAAATTTGACAGCATCAGCTCCTTTGGTAATCAATTCAAGTATCTTTGGTCAAATCTCAAATGGCAATGTAACACTCAATTCAACTATACAATCTCCTGCTGAATATGATTTTACAGCTGTAAATATCACATATGGTTTTATGACTAAAGAATATTTGGAGTACAATGTAACAAAACTGGAATCAGGGAAAAGTATGATCTTTTATTATAATATAACATCTGATACCATAATACAAAAAGCAATACCGTTTGTAAAAATGACATACTATGATAATTGGGAAGATCTCCAGCAAAAAAATGGTCAAAATAACATATTAGTTGAATTTCAATCAGCAAATCCACTAAGAGACCCAATTTTACCACAATGGGATATTGGTAATCCTCTATCTACAGCTTGGGCATGGGTTATTTTTGCTTTAGTACCAGCAGTAACTGCAGCATTATCCGCATTTTTACTGTATTTTAAAAGGAGATAATTAAGAAACTCCTCAATTTTATTCTTCTCAATTCTATGTAGAATAGTTGTAGAAACCTTCTCCAGATTTTCTTCCTAATTTTCCTTGTTTAACCAATTCTATTAAGCATGAAGCTGGTTTATACTCTTCTCCATCCTGATTTGCTATGTAATCTCCAATCTCTAACATAATATCAAGACCGATATAATCTGAAAGCTCAAATGGTCCCATTGGATGATTGAGTCCAAGCTTTACAGCTGTATCTATATCCTCTTTCTTTGCTATTTGAGATTCAATAAGTTTGTAGGATTCATTCAAGAAAACCCACAATAATCGATTTACTATAAATCCTGGAGCTTCATTAGAGGGAACCGGTGTTTTATCCAGTTTCTTGCAGAGATATAGTGCTCTATCAAAAGTTTCTTCACTTGTCTTCTCTCCCTTTATTACTTCAACTAGTTTCATTAACAAAGGTGGATTGAAGAAGTGAAGTCCTATAAACAGCTCTTGTCTATTAGTTGCTTTTGCAAGATCATTTATACTAATTGCAGAAGTGTTGGTTGCAAATATCACTTCCTTTTCACAGATATCATCAAGTTTCGTAAACAATCTTTCTTTTGCCTCAAATTCTTCAATAATTGCTTCAATTACCATTTGAATATTCTTTGTAGACTCGACTAGATTGACACCCAGAGAAATTCTGTTCTTTATTTGATTAGCTTCTTCTTCAGTCATCTTCCCTCTTTTTACACTGCCTTTGAGAAATTTATTAATCTGCTCCATTCCCCTAGTTAAGTATTCTTCCTTAACATCATTAAGATTAACCTCAATCCCAGCTTTAGCTAAAACCAAAGCTATTCCACTCCCCATTGTTCCAGCCCCAATTACTGCAACCTTATTGAACTCGAAATTCATACATCAACTTACTCTGTTTCATTATTTAAGAATTCAGCAAGAAAGATATATGATTAGTATTTTCTTTGACATATAGTTTCCAGTAACCGCGTAGTATTACATCGTCTTTTATTGAAATTTCAGAGGTTTACCTTGGTGCTAACTGGATGGGTTCTAAAGTAGAAGTCAAGTTTAGAGATTACGATATATACAAGTTAGCTATATGTGGTCCTGGAAGATCAGGAAAAACAACAATCTGTAAAAGAATAACAGAAAATACTTTTCGAAAGAATTATAAACCAACTGTTGGAGCAGAATTCCATTCTTATTCTTTTAAGACACGTAAAGGAAAAGCAGTTGCACTTTTTTACGATATGGCAGGCCAACAAAGATTTGGCGTTGTAAGAAATCTTCTTTACGCAGGGACAAATGCAGCAGCAATTATCTTTGATGTATCTAGAAAAGAATCTTTCAAAGAGTGTGCAAACTGGATAAGAGAACTTAGACAGCAAAGTCTTAATCTCGATATTACGATAGTAGGTAATAAAACAGATACAAAACGAGAGGTCTTAAGAGAAGATGCCGAACGAATTTCTCGAAAACTAGGTTGCAGATACCTTGAAGCATCAGCAATAACTGGCGACGGGGTTGGAAAATTAGTAAAAACTCTTCTAGAGAATGCAATAAAGAATGATTCCATAAGGAGATCTGGAAGATAAGGGGAACGGAGAAAATCCTCAATTTTCTATCAATTTCATTTTCTATTCTAAACACAATATTTTTCAGCGTTTGAATAATTATCCAATCAATGATTAAAGGGAAAAGAAGAATATCAAATATCAGAATCTATGCCATTCAATATTCTATCTTTCTTTTTGGAGGCATTCTGCTAATTGTAGGATTATATATGTATGACAAGGGCGTTGCAATTTATGAAGAGAGTGGGATTGATGCTAGAGGGCTAGAAATAGCAGGATTCATTACTGTTGGATTAGGTGTTATATTCTTACTATTATCTTACATTTATGCAAGATCAGGAGCAAAAGTAATAGGTAAAAATTGTCCATATTGCTATGGAACAGGTTATGTTGATGCAGGACCAAAAAAAGAAGCAAGAAAAGATGTTTGTCCAGTTTGTAGTGGCACTGGAAAATTAGAGGATAAAGGATTAAAACATTTAGAGAAAGAACAGGACAGACTAGCAAAAGCAAAAGAAAAAGAAACAATTATTGATAAAGAAACTCAGCTTGAATAAAAAGAAGTAGTAACTTGTGTCAAGATGTTGAGACTTTTAGTCAAGCTTTAAAAACTATAAAAACGATTTTTCAGATAATGGTTAAGATTACCTTAATAACGGGAGAAGGAAAAGGAAAGACCACTTTAAGTATTGGGTCTATTTTTCAAAAACAAAGAGAAGGTAAATCTATTTTAGTAGCCCAATTTCTAAAAACTGGAGTAAACTGTGGAGAATGCACCTATTTTGAAAATAAAGAAAATATAAGATGGTTCACATTTGGAAAAGAAGAATTTTTTCATTCCAAGGCACAAAAAGAGGAATATACAGTTATAATGAACAATGGAATCAATATTCTAGAAAAAACACTAGAGAAAACAAAAGTTGATGTGCTTCTTTTAGATGAAGTTGGGATTGCTCTACATTTCGAATTGCTTTCTTGGAATCAATTAGAAGGAATTTTTCATTATGCTACAGATGAAATTATTTTAACTGGAAGAAAGTTTCCAGAAGAGATAAAATCAAAAGTTGATACAATTATTGAAATTGGAGAGATCAAACACCCATATGCAAAAGGACTAGAAGCAAGGATGGGAATAGATTTCTAAAAGCTATTTTTTTCTTTTATAATTACTTTACTTCAGTATTTCATTACTTTCAAAACACAGTCTCCCTTAGAAGAAGTTAAATTTAAAGAATAATAAGTGTAAAATGAGTATTATCTTTAAATACTCTAACCTCTTCGGAGTAATAGCAGTGGTGCATAATATGAGTAAGGAAACACAGGAAGAAACCACTAAACCTGACCCAAAGGAAATTGAAGAACAGTACGAAGAACATCTAATTGAGATAACAGAAGAAGAACAAAAGAGTTCAAAGAAAAAAGAAGCTAAAGAAAATCTTAAGCTTAAAGATGTTCCGGGTTTAGGAAAGAAAACCCTGGATATTTTGACAGAAAATGAAATCACAACTATCGAGGGATTAATGACAACAAGACTCATTGAACTACAAACATTGGGTATTCAAAGATCAATCGCAAAAAAAGTAAGAAATGAAATAACCTCTACAGTTCCGAAATATAAATTTTTCAAAGAAGAAATCGGTTTAGAGGATCTACCTGGAGTAGGTAAAGCAACAGCAGACATGTTAAGAGAGAAGGGATTAAACGTTTATCTTCTTGAAACAACTCCTATTAGAGAGTTAGAAGAAAAGTACGGGATTACTTCAAGTGCTGCAAAAAAGTACAAGGAATCCCTTAGTGAAATTCGTGGAGGAATCGAGTTCATAAATGCTTTTGATATTATGGAAAAACAAATGGGATCTCCAGCCTTTTCTTATGGTATCAAAGCATTAGATGCGCTTACTACAATAGAAGAGCTAAATGTTGCAGGGGTAAGGCTTGGAGAAACTATAGAATTCTTTGGACCTTTCCGCTCTGGAAAATCTCAAATATGTCACCAACTCTGTGTAACTGTCCAATTACCAACTGAATTAGGTGGGGTTGGAAAGAAAGCTGTTTTTATAGACACTGAGGGAACATTTTCTCCCAGTAGAATTAAAGCAATTCATGGAAAACTACAGAAAGATTTAGGCTGGGAGAAGAACTTTGAGGATGTTCTTAGGGACATAACTTACGCAAGAGCATATAATTCTGATCACCAAATGTCTCTAGCAGAAAGACTACTTGAATTATTTTACAATCACAAGGATCAATATGGACTTGTTGCTCTTGATTCTGCTACAGCGCACTTTAGGGCCGAATATGCAGGAAGGGGAACTCTTGCTGAGAGACAACAAACGATTAATTATCATTTAGGGATACTCGGAAGATTAGCAGACACATATAATGTAGCTGTTGCAATAACAAATCAGGTTCAATCAAATCCTGCAGCTTTTTTTGGTGATCCAACACAGGCGATAGGAGGGCACATTCTCGGTCATTGGGCCACTACTCGCTTCTATTTACGCAAATCCAAAGGCGAGAAACGTATCATTAGAATTTACGACTCACCATACTTACCTGAAGCTGAAGCTGTTTTCGCTATAACCCCTGAAGGTTGTGTTGATGTAGAAGGGGGAGAATAACCTCTTTATACTCTAATTATTGCATATGTGTACCGCAAGTTCCACAAAACTTCCAATTCATATTTACAACAGATTTACAATATGGGCATTTTTTCTTATATTCATGTGGAATATGAGACGTATCAATAGGGTTGGATTCACCATATTTTGTTAAATGAGAAACTCCCATCATTTCAGTAGGCTCTGGTTCTATACTATTTAATAAACTAGATTTTTGAGCTGAACTTCGCTGATTATTATTATATTGTTCCATTGTATCTCTTATGGACGATTCTGAAAAAAGACTTTGGATATCCATATCGTTAACATCCATCTGAACTGGATCTGAATAAAACCTGTTTGGAGGAGATTGATTAGACATAGAATTTGTATCTAAATCGATATTATATGATGACAATGTGGAATCTGTTAATTCAACTTTAGATAAGTTTAGTTGTTCAAATATCTTACAGTGGTTAGATATTGGGCATGAATTGCTTTTAAATTCAAGATTTGGAGATTGATCGATAAAAGTTCTTCCGATTAAAAGAGACCCATTTAAGGGATGGATTTTCAAACCTTGCTCAAGAAGAGCCTTGAGAACCTCTTTTGGATCATATAATTCTCCATTTATCTCTATGATACCCTTAATATCACTTAGATTCATCATAACATGTACTCATTGAGTCTATATAGGTTAAAAAATAAGTATTATATCAATATGAACGGGGGTATTACTATTAGAAACAAACCTATCCATTTTGATATTTTAAGTGAATTGCTTTGGTTACTCTTGTCAACCAGTCATCTAGTTTGACAACTAATTCGGAATGAACTTCAGGAAGAAGGATATCTGCTTCAGGCATTTTTGAAACTCTTTGAACCCAAGAGTTCAATTCATATAGCATAGGTGACATCCCTACTTGAATTTCAACCTCATCCCTCAGTTCCTCTAGCATTTTTCCTATATTTCCACAACTACTAGTGGGATTAATCATCTGAGTTATGTGCTTAAACTTCTTGGAAACGGCATCAAAAGCAGCATCAGCTTCAGCTGAAACTCCTGCGCCAGCGTCTTCTTCAGCTAAAGCTGGGGAAGTATACTCAGTAGGAGCTGCTTCTGCAACTACTGCTGCTGGAGGTGCAGACTGCTTTTTACTTTTTGCCTTAGCTGGAGGTGCTGCAGCTACAGATCCTAACCCATCTATTTTTGAGTTTAGATTTGAAATCATATCCCTAATTCCAGGAATTTCACCAAGTTTAAGACCTACTTCAGATACTTGGTTTTCAACATTAGAGAAACCTGCCATCTTAGTTTCAAGCTGTGTTATTTGTGTCGATAGCTTAGAAATTGCATCGTTGACATTTTGAACAAGTGTTGATAGTTTGTTGATTGAGTTAATTAGTTGAACTAACATTTCCTCTGGGTTACTCATATATATTCACAATTAGGATTCAACATTAAAATTAAAAAAATTTGTGGCTTAGGCGTATTCAAAAAATTGCTCAAATTTGTCTGTCTATTCAAATTTCATATAGGAGAGACATAATCTTAATATATCTAGCAAACTTTTCATAAATGAAGGCTAATGAGTGAAAGAGACATCGTGGAATTACTAGTTAGATGGCGTTCTGTGGCTATGATGCTAGAAAGAAAAGAGTTCGAAAAAATTGCTGGAGATCAAAAGGGATTAATTGCAGCAATACTTATGATACTTCTTGAAATGCAGAACAAGGGTTCAGGTGGGTTCTAATTTTAGCTGTCTTCTAAAAAACAACTGGATTTGAGTTAATGTTAGCAGAAGAAGAATTTTGGCCAAGAATAGCAATCGAAGCTAATGAACTAAAAAAAGAGTTGCCAACTTTCAAACCTGTTGATGGAAATACACTTCACTGGAGGGGATTTATCTTCGGAGCAGGATTATATGAAAATGGTGTTTTTGTTCTTGAAGTAGAAATTCCAAGAGAATACCCATTTAAACCACCAAAGGTAAAAATGCTAACAAAAGTTTTTCACGCAAATGTATTCGATACTAGAATATGTGTCGGAGTGCTTGGTGCTGATTGGACACCAGCTAATAATCTCGTAGATGTTATAGAATCTATACGTTTCATCTTATGTAATCCAAATCCCGATGATCCATTAAATTCAACTGCAGCTAATCTGATGAAAAGAGATACTAAGGAATACGCTAGAAAAGTTCGGGAATATGTTGAAAAGTATGCTACTTTTGATCAAATTGGTAAATACAGTCTGTAAAATCACTTTTTTTCCTCATGCCAAACATATCAACATAAGGAATTTTTATTTAGAGTTAAGAAAATTACATTTCGATGTCACAGGGTTACATACAAGAAATTTTCTCAAGTTTCCAAGGCGAAGGAGCAGCAGTTGAGGGAAGTTGCTATGGATTAAGGCAGATTTTCATTAGATTTTCAGGTTGTCCTCTTGCATTAGGAGCTCATGGAACAAAAGGTTGTATTTGGTGTGATTCTCCTAAATCATGGAGTACAACCCCAGCAAAATGCTTCATTGAGACTAAAGCAGGTACTCAATCTTTTACAGAAACTACTAATCCTTTGACATCAGAAGATGTATTGAATATTGTGAAGGAACTTTCAACTAAAGATCTACATTCAGTAAGCTTGACTGGAGGAGAGCCTTTGTATCAAGAAATGTTTGTAAAAGACATAATTACTTCTCTTAAAGATACAGGATTTAATACATATCTTGAAACAGCTTACACTGATAACCTTTCTTTTCTAGAGAATATTGCAGAAAAAATCGACTATGCGTGCGTAGATATAAAGGATAGAACAGCAAATGCTGCTTTGGAATGGAAAAAACTTGTAGATAGGGAAGTAGAAATGAGCAGAATTTTGAAAAAAGCTGGATCTAAAGTGTTTGCAAAAACTGTAATAACCAAAACCTCAAAAAAAGAAGATTTTGATTTTATAGCAAAAAAGTGTGGTTTAATAGAACTTCCCATTGTTATCCAATTTGTTACGCCAACATCAAACTCGAAAATTGAGCAACCAACATGGGACCAAGTAGATAATTTTTCTCAAATTGCTGGAAAATATCTATCACCAGATAAAATTGGCATATCAATACAAATGCACAAAGCCATAGAAATCTTGTAGGGAAAAAAAATGAATCTAAATAGCAAAAAATTATCAGATGTTCAAGCGGATGAATCAAAGATTCAGATAGGTATTAGAAGGGTAGGTGTGAGTGACATTCCAAAAATTATTCGTCGTAAACGTTTTGGAGAGTATAATGAATTATCTGCAAAGATTGATGTTTATGTTGATCTATTACCTTCAAAACGAGGGATTCATATGTCTCGAAATCTAGAAGCAATCAATGAAGTGATAGCAACACTCACAGGTGAAGTAATCTCTGATTGTGAAGAACTATGTGCTCAGATTGCTGAAAAGATTCTTTCGATTCAACCAGGAGCAACAAATGCCGAGGTAAAACTAACTGCAGATTATGAGATGGAAACATATTCAGAAGCAGTTAGTAGAAAAAAATCCAGTGTTCACAAATTGCGAGCTGGAGCTCTTGCTCAAAAAAACGGAGATACTGTTACTATTACAAAAATAATCGGAGCTGAAGTAGAAGGTACCACTGTTTGTCCTTGTTCTCAAGAACTTTCTAAAGATTTTTCTAAGGAAAAGCTTACAGAAGAAGGGTTTACAAAAGAGCAGATAGATTTTGTTCTTGAAAACATCCCTTTAGCTTCACACAATCAGAGGTCAAAATCAATCTTAGTTCTTGAACAACCAAGAGATGCTGAGAGAGTAGAGCTAGAAGACATTATTGGAATACTTGAAACATCAATGAGCTCCCCAACTCATGAAGTATTAAAGAGAAAAGATGAACAAGCTGTGGTTCTCTATGCACATCAACATCCTGCTTTTGTGGAAGATGTTGTAAGAACTATTTTACAGAAAGTTGCTAAGAGATACATAAATCAACCTCCAGAAACAGTAATTTGCGTAAAACAAATTAATTACGAAAGTATTCATCAGCATAATGCAGTTGCAGAAGTTAGAACTTCATTAAAGGAATTATTAGAACAACTCAATGGATTAGAGGAAAATGAAAACAGTCAATAAATCACCTTACACTATAATTTTGGAAGAATTTTCTAATAAAATGATATATGATGGGTCGCAGATTTCAAGTCATTATGCTGCAGAGAAATATGGAGTAATTGGGGAAAGTATTCTGGTTTTCAGAGGTGGAATGAAGTTATCTCCAAAAGAAATGGTAGATATCAAGGATATCATCAGAGAATCACACTTAAGTAATATCTTGATAAGCTCTGATGACAGTTTACACTTTATAATTGAAGAGTTTGATATTCAACCACCAAATATGGAAATAGAGTATTACAGGTTGAGGATACTAACTCAAATAACTATCGATATCTTGAAGGAAAAAGAAATAGAAGTTGAAAAAAAAGGTACAGATATTTTTATTGATGGAAAGAAATTGAATGTTGGAATTGCTACGGTGGGAAAATCAAGCAGCAAAATCCACTTTGGGCTAAACATCCTAAGTACTGGTGTACCTGAACATGTCCAAGCTGTAGGATTATTAGATCTTGGAATTAATGTAGATGAAATACAATCTTTAGCAATTCAAATTGCAGAAAATTATGCAAAAGAAATATCTAGAATTAAAGAGGATGTTGCAAAAACTAGAACAATATAGGTGTTAAAATGAAATTAAAAATCTCTGGAGACAAATTGACTCTTGCTTCAGCACATATGTTAACTAGACATGATAAATGTGCCCGTATTCATGGTCATAACTATAATATCGAAGTTGAAGCTGAGGGAGAAGTTGATGAAAATGGTATGTTAATAGATTTCGGTATCTTCAAAACAAATGTAGGGAAGATAATAAAGCAATATGATCATAGAATTCTTATCCCTGAATACAATAAGGACTTGAATATTTCCATAATTGATGATCAAATTATAATCGAAACATGTGAAGGGAAATTTTATCGTTTTCCAAAGGATGATGTGATTTTGTTGCCTTTAGAAGCAACGACTGTTGAATTACTTGCTAAGTATTTTCATCATTTAATAAAAGAACAATACCCTCAATTCAAGATAACTATTATAATGGCAGAAACACCTACAAGCGTTGTTTCATATACAGAAGAAAATAACAAAATAGAAAATAATACGTGAATAATACGAAAATATGGTTGGAATAGTGAGAAGGATGAAAAAAGCAATTGTTCTGTTTTCTGGAGGTATGGATTCAACAGCATGTCTGTACTGGGCATTGCAAAAATATGATGAAATATTCTTGCTAAGTTTTCTCTATGGTAGTAAAGAGGATAAAACAATTGATAGGATTAGTAAAACTTTTTCTTCTCTACTATCATTAAAAAATGAAATTCTCCATTTACCTTTTCTAGAAGAGTTTTCGCAAAAAGCTGGTTCTAGTCTCACCAAACTTGAAAAAGAATTACCAAGAATTAATTCCATTGAACAATTAGATGAGGAAGAACTAACTCTACATACTGCTATGGAAGTTTGGGTTCCAGGAAGAAACCTTCTTTTTCTATCTATAGCTGCATCTTTAGCGGATAGTTCAAAAGTACCAACTGATATTATCTTTGGAGCTAATAAAGAAGAAGGAACTACTTTTTCTGATAACACCTTAGATTTTGTAAATAGAATGAACAAAGCATTGGAACTAGGATGCCTTAATCAGATAACAATCCAAGCTCCATTTCATGATGCAGACAAAAAGGATATTGTCCGTTTTCTTGAAGAAAATGAAGCAGAAATAGGTTTATCATCATCTTGCTATCAAGTGAAAGATTGGACAAAAGAGGGAAAACCGATACATTGTGGCTTATGTGAATCATGTCAAAGAAGAAAAAGGGCATTTATACAGGCAAACATCAATGATCCAACTGTTTACAAGTAACTTTTAGAAAAAACGTTTTTATGTGTGAACATATATAATGTTGACACTGGGGTATTAAAATGGGTCTTCGTGTTTTTTCAGTAAGAAGGGATGGAAGCTATAATGAAGTACCTGCAAAAAGAGAGAGTTTCTATGAAGATAATGGAGCATATCTAATCGTAGATAGGGTAGAAAAGAGAATCTATATCTATAGAAAAGATGGAATTCCCTCATCTTTAGCCTATTGGGCAGGAAGAGCAGCTACCAATCTTAAAATAAGAAAAGGATCAAAATACCAAATTATAAACATTGAACTAGAAGAAAGAGATAGAATTTTACCAAATCTAATAAGGAAATTAGAAGAAATTGCTTCTGAAGAAGCCTCTATTTCAACAAAACCGGATTTAGGGGGAAAAGCATATGTATATGGTGAAAAAACAGTACCAGCTTTACAAGGTTTAAAGCAGATAACAATTGAAACCAAAACTAAACAAAAAGCCCATCAAATTGCACAGTATCTAAAATCATATGATTCAGATGAGACTGTCAAAATACTTGCATCTAAAATTCTATCAGATTCAGATATTGAATTGCTAAAAAATGTTGAAAAACCATTACGAACCAAGCTCAGACGTGAGTTGATAGATAAGATTGATAACCTCTTGGAAATAATATACTAAGGTGCTGAATTCTCTAATCTACTTCTTTTTTCTAATCTTTGCAACAAAAAATCCTTCAGTTTCATGTAAATGAGGATATAATTCCTGTACTTCGCCGTAAGGCGTTTTCTTAATAATTCCAATAATAGGTAATGGTTTTTCTAATTTGAAATCGCTATTCTTTTCAAGAAAGGATGTGATTATATTTTGATTCTCATCATGAAACAATGAACAAGTTGAGAATACTATAACACCATCTTGTTTGATTAATCGAGAAGCTTCTTCTAACAAATCTTTTTGTAAATCAACATACCAACGTAAATCTCGTTTTTTCAATCTCCACTTATTTTCTGGACGGGAAGAATATGTCCCAGAACTAGAACAAGGAGGATCAACCAATATTCGATCAAATTTATCAGTGGTGATTTTGCTTAATTCCTTAGAATCACTTTGAATAATTGCTACTTGTTTAACACCAAGTAATTTTAGTCTATCCTTTAAAATACTAATACGCTCTCTGTTTATATCAACAGCTGTAATCTTTGAGTTATTATCCAATAAAGCCGCAATATGTGAAGTCTTACTTCCTGGAGAAGCACACATATCAAGAATTTGATCATTAGCTCTTACATCTAAAACAAGAGATGCTAAAGCAGAAGCTTTCTGCTGGATCACAATTTTACCACTTTGGAACTCCTTTGTGCGAGGGATTGGGATAGGACTATTTTCAATTTTAAGCAAGTTTGGTATATCACTGTCTATTGTAAAAGAAATTTTTTGTTCCTTAAATCCAGTAATTATTTCCTCAAGATGTGATTTCAAATCATTAATCCTCACATACATTGGCATTGTTTCAAGAAAAGTAGAAAGAACTTCTTTTGTAAAATCTTCTCCCCATTGTTCAGAGAATTTTCTTATTATCCAAGTAGGAGTGAAATAATCCAGAGCTGCTCTTGATGCAAAATCATGTTTATTTTCATAAAGCATATCCTCAGTTAAATCATTTATTGAAAGAAGTAAATCATCCAGTTCTAAGTCTGCAATCTCTCTGTAATATGGTTCTAATAATTCAATTACTCTACTAATAGGTTCTTTTTCAATTTTAAGAAGTTGAGTAGCAAATCTCAGAAGAGCTCTCGTTCTGAATTTGATTTTCCTTAAAGAGAAAGAAGAAGTGCTTGTTTTAATATACTGATCTATCAGATTTAGCTTCCTATATATTTCAAAAATATGATAGTATAGTGTAGATATTTCAAAATCTGTTAAATCACTTTCCTGAATGTGAAATCGGAGAACAGATCTTATCGAACGTCCTTCATCTACTTGTTCAAGTGAAGTTAGAATTAACGGAACCAAGGTATCCATGTTCTCCCCCTAATTTTCAATATTTGATTATACTTCTTAAGTTTATCATCGTTCATGTAAATCTTGATAACCCATCCATTCTTTTGTCTCAAAAGGATGGAAGAGAACTTTTTCATTTGTTTCTAGTTGAAGAATCTGTGCAAATTTACGTAAAGCTATGTTGCAATAATCCACAAAAGGAATAAATAGAAAATTCATCCTATTCCTCTGATATACAGGTATTGAACTAGAATCTAAACTGAAACTTACTATTGTATTAACTCCAGATTCTTTTAAATCACGAATATCAGAAATAGATAATTTCTCATTTTCCAGCATAAATGATAATTTGTCCTCTGCTTGACCGAAAGCATGAGCAATCCACTTCTTGTTTAAATGACCTAGAGATGAAAGAAAGTCTTGAAAATTCATCTCAGATAAATTCCAGATAATTTGCTTTTTATCAGATTTTGTTGTATAACTTGAGTTTTCTATAGTATTAAAT
>MEHH01000034.1 GCA_001940755.1 Candidatus Heimdallarchaeota archaeon AB_125 | reverse complement strand
ACTAAATCCGAATATTAAAATTGAAGTGCATGAGATACAATTAGATGAAAATAATATCGAAGATGTAATCAATAACTATGATTTCATTGTAGAAGCAAGCGATAATTTTGAAACAAAATTTCTTGTTAATGACACTTGTATAAAACTAGGAATACCATTTGTAATTGGTGGGGTTTTCCAATTTGAAGGTCAAATGATAACTGTTTTACCCCAAAAAACCGCATGTTATCGATGTGTGTTTAAAGAGATTCCTGTTTCAGGAACATATCCTACAACTGGGGAAGAGGGAGTTATGGGGACAACTGCAGGTTTTTTTGGTTTAATTGAAGCCAATGAAGCAATAAAATTTCTGGTTTTCAAAGATAAAGACAGATTACTTGCAAACAAGATTTTACATGCTGATTTACAATATAATAGTTTTGATACCTTTGACGTTGAAAGAGACATCAATTGCATTTGTGGAGGAAATAGCTAAGCTTTAATTAAAAAAATAAAGAGAGTAAAGCTTTTTATCTATTTGTTAGGATTTCACATTATGAATACTGATAAGAGTTACTTTGTTCATCCAACAGCTTTCATTGAGGATGATGTGAAAATCGGTGATGGGACAAAAATCTGGCATCAAGTTCAAGTTAGAAAGGGTGCAGCTATTGGAAAGAATTGTATCTTTGGAAAATCTGTTTTTATTGATTTCGAAGTTACAATAGGTGATAATGTGAAAATTCAAAATTTCGTTTCTGTTTACCATGGTGTAACTCTTGAGGATGATGTATTTGTTGGTCCCCATGTTTGTTTTACAAATGATCTTCTACCTCGTGCAGCTAATCCAGACTGGGAACTGGTGCCAACACTAGTCAAAAAAGGTGCATCAATTGGTGCTAATGCTACTGTTGTTTGTGGAATTACAATAGGAGAATATTCAATGATAGGTGCAGGTAGTCTTGTTTCAAAAGATGTACCAGCTCATGGTTTAGTATTTGGTAATCCTGCTAGATTGAAAGGATATGTTTGCTATTGTGGAAACATTTTGAAAAGAAGTAATGAGCCTTTACCATATTTTATTACTTTAACTTGTGAGAAATGTAATAAACAAATTACAACATAAACAAACTTGAAAATAAAACGAGGGAATATTTCTTATTTTTTGATTTTGATATACATCCGACATAAACCTTAAATAACATGTTTACTTGATGATACACCACTGAATCATCTAGGTTGAAGAGTGTTACAAATCTATAAATGCTCAGTCGTACATTAACATGATGATTAAAATTTGTTTAGGGGTTAGCAAATGAATTTGATTTCAATAAGATTACCGAGTGAGTTTGTAGAAATTCTGGATGAAATGGTCCTTCAGGGTAGATACGCTTCAAGATCTGAGGCAATTAGGCTTGCACTTAGAGATTTTTATAGAGAACACTATGCATCAAAACAATCGACTGACTTTAGATTTCCAAATGTTGATAATAAATACAATAACATAATCTATGAAGACGATTAAGCACTCCAAACTTCATCTATTTCAAGCTACTTGTGTCATTTGAAGAAACACTAGATTTAACATTACGAGAGTTTATATTTTGATTAATCAATTATGCAATAAATTAGAACTGATTCTGATTTGAAAAGTACACTAAAATTAATGAGGTAAGAATAGTGAGTGATTCATCGCAAGACGAAATCAAATTAAGAACAGCTGATTCAAATCATATTCGTTTTAAGAAAATTAATGCTTTCCAATCTAAGTTTTATAAAAAAATATCTCCTACTCTTCCTTATCTGAAAAATAGATACCTTAGATATGGCATCTCTGCCATTTTGTTTGGATTTGTGATATACTTCTACATTCTTTATGAGACATATCGTGGTAACAAATTATCTCCAGTTTTAGGAGGGTATATACTAACAGATCTTTTGGTTCCCTTAGGATTGATTTTTGCTCTTATTGTGGTTCTTTATATCTCGTGGGATGATAAGTTCTTCAAGAAATATCGAACTCCTGGATTGTACATGGTAGTATTAACAACCGTTTTTTATGCACTAATATTTTCTGGACTTAGTTCCTATCTATTTGAATTAGATTTTGCAAAGTGGCTAACAAGGTTAACAGGAACTACTGTTTCATCAATCTTAATGGCTTTTGGGATGAATATAAGCAGTGTAGTATGGAATCCGACTACTTTCATGACACAAATAAACTTTGTAAAACCCCCTGCTAAAGAAGATGCAATACTCATTAATGCAGAGTGCAGTGGTATACATTCACTTACTATTTTTACTGTAATTTTCTTGATAATGCTTTTCGAAGCAAGACGACGGCTGTTTTGGGGATATGAAAGAGGAGTTATTACTATATCAGAACATCTGAAAACCTATTTTGAAGATATACCTCAATTTATAGAAGAAAATGGAAGGAAAGCTTTCTTCAAAGATTTTGGTATTCGACTATCAAAAGTCCTTTGGGTTTTTACTAGAGTGGGATTAGTAACGGTAGTTGGAATTATGGGGACATATCTAGTTAATATTCTACGAATCATGATTATAACTGCTATAACCTATGCATATGGATGGGAGGTTGGGGGACCAATACACAATTACCTTGGGTATGTAATGTTGATTTTATGGTTGCCTATTTTCTGGCTATATATTCTTCCTCTTGGTGAAAGAAGAGAATTAAAGAAGAATAGGAAAATGAAGAAGAAGGAGAAAAAAGAACTTAAAAAGAAGAAGAAACTAGAAAATCAAAACAAAATAAATGCAGAAGAAGCAGAACATTCTCTTTCCAAAGAAGAACTTGATGAAACAAATTCAACCTAGTAATTTTTCAAAAACTTCTTTTGTCTGGTTAGTAGTTTTTTGCCAAGAAAGTTTTTCGGCTACTTCTCTCGATTTTTTTTGAATTTTGTCAATGAGTTTTTGATTATTGTAGAAGTCAATTGCTTTTGACGCAAAATCATCTACAGATCTATGGGCAATTATCAATGTTTCATCATGATCAAAGGTTTCTGCTTCTGGAGTTGTTAATACCGGTGTTTGACATGCCATAGCTTCCAATAAAACCAAACTCATTCCTTCATGACTTGAGGGGAGCAATAACAAATCTATAGAACTAAAGAATGTATTTTTCTTGTGATTATCGTAGATATATCCATAATCTATGATGTTTTCATTTAATTCTAGATTATTGATTTGATGCAATATTTTCTTTCTAGAGTTCAGATCATCACCTGCCATAAGCAGTTTAACATCTGGAATTTTTTTCTTAATCTCCTTTATTATTGGAAAAATTAGATGAGCCCCTTTACCTGCTGTCATCCTTCCAAGAAAACCTAAAACCAATTCTTTATCCTTCTTAGTATAGATTTTTTCATCTGTTCTATAATGAACTTTCGAATCTACTCCATTTGGAATAACTGTTATTTTTTCTTCTTCAATGGAGTAATTTTCTATTAATTCCTTTTTAATTACTTGACTAACAGCTATCAAATGAGAAGCTCTTCTCAAAACTCGTTTTTCTATGTACTTCAATAAGGGAAATAGAAGACGAACCCTTCTCTCGACCCAACTCAGATTTCTTAAAGGTAATTTTGCAACTCCTCTTTTCTCCCTGCTAAATGTTGTATGAACCGTTTCTACAATTGGGATTTTGGTCTTGATTCCAAATGAAGATAGTATATTCATATTACCTTGAATTACATCAGGTTTCAGCTGTTTAACTAATTTATTTGATTTCTTCCAATAGTTTCTTGAATAGAAATATCTTGAATTTGAAGTTTCTACTAAGGACACAAAAGAATCTTCAGTTTTATCGCTTGATTCATAGTTTCGATTAGTAGAGATAATATGAGTCTCCCACTCTCCTTGATTATTGAGAATTCTGGCTAGTTGATGACAATAGGTCCAGGTTGCACCTCTCTTGTATTCTTGAGTTAGAAAACAAACTTTTTTCCTATTCATTTTATCATCTCTGTATAATCTCATCATATCTGATCTTTGGAGCTGTAACTATTTTCTCTTTGAAGTTCTTATGTGAAGTAGGTTTCATATCAAATTTAATTGTAAGGTTCAAAATGTATTCTAAGAGTTTTTTCATTTTGAAAGGCTCATAAATTGCATGAAGATAAAAACAAATGTAATTTGAGTTTATGTCCTTATAGTGTTTAAATCTGGTTCTATATTCCTCCTTAATTCTTTCAATATTCTTCCCCTGAATTATTAATTCCTCTATAGTTGGTTCAGTTACAGGTAGTTGAAGAATTTCTTGTACATTCTTTTCTGGTGTTTCAAATTGAAGGAAAAAAGGTTCTGGATGTTTAAAATCTGCTAAAAACTCTACTCCTTTTTCTTTCATGATTTGGAAATAGATTTTATTAGTTTGAAAGTTTGGTGCTGCATTTGCTATTGGTTTGGAATGGAATATGTTTTCATATTCTGTGAAAATGTTCTCAATATATTCATTTGTTTTTTCACGAGAAAATTCATGAAAGTTTGTTGACCATTTAACATGATTGTAACCATGAGGATGAATCTCTACTAAATCTTTACTTTCATAATTCTTCAGTAATCCTTTAGCAGATTTTCCAATTTTAGCTGGTGGCAAAAGAACCCCTCTGAATAAACTTCTTAAACTGTTTCTTTCCCATAAAGGGATAGAGGTGAGTTTTTCTTTATGCTTTATTTTTCTGAAAATGTTCCTCCCTGTAGCATAGTTACCTAAACTTAGATAAACCGTTAAAGGAATATCTGAATCTTGAATTAAGTTATATATCTCTGGAATACCCTTTTTTAATCCTTCAAAGGTATCAACATCGACTCTTAAACAAAAATGGGTTTCGGAATTCATCTTAACTCTTACTCTATTTTATTCTGGAAGCTGGGTATCTATGACGTTATAATATACTTGTTCAATTTCTTTAGCTTTCTTCTCCCAAGTATAGTTTTTAATAACTTCTTTGTATCCTCTTTCTCCTAATTCTATTCTTTGATGTTCCGATTCTAGAAGTTTGCAGATTCCATCTGCTAAATCAGAAGGTCTCATAGGTTGAACTAGAACACAATTTTCACCAAATTTGGTTATCTCTCTGATTCCTGGAATATCAGATGCAACAACAGGTTTTTTCATCGCCATTGCTTCAAGTACACTTATACTGGAAGCTTCTACTATGCTTGGAACAGCAATAACATCTGCTTTTACTAAATATGAAGGAATTTCATCATTTGGAATCATACCTATCATCCGAACATTAGAATTCAATTTCAATTTCTGAATCTCTTCTTGGATTCTTCCTCGTTCAGGACCATCACCAATTATAACAAGAACTGCATCTGGATGTTTTTGTAAAACTTTCTTAAAACCTTGAACAAGAAATAAAACACCGTTTTTAGCAACTAGTCTTCTTGAGGTCATGACTATGGGTCCTGTTTCATCCGATAGAGAAGGATTAGGATCTACTTCAAGAGAAAATTTCTTTATATCTACTCCATTAAGAATAGTTACTACTCGACTCTTATATCTTGGTTTTAACCATGTTTTTACAGTTTCTGCAAAATCATAATCTGTATGTATTTGAACTGCAGTTTTTCTTACAAGAAAAGGGGCTAAGTACCTTTCCATCTTGCGGTAGAAACCTGCTTTTAGTTTACTTGATACTATTTGATTCCAATATTTGTAGTAAGATCCGTGTATAGTATTAACTGCTTTAGCTTTGCTTCTTCTTGCAAAAATTCTTGCTACAATTCCTGAAGAATAAATGTGTCCATGGCATATGTCGAATGATTCATCTTTTGACTGATTTGATTTGGATAATATCGATTTTAACAGAAATGAAAGTTGTCTTGAAAAACTCAATTGCTGAGGATCATATGTTCTCTTTATTGTTTTCCCAAAGTCAATTCTTCTGATCTTAACTCCTTCAATTGTGGTTTTCTTTTTAGAATCTGGAATGGCTCCTGTGATATAAGTGACCTTATGACCCAGTTTAACAAGTTCCTTTGCTAGATTTATGGCATGTAATTCTACTCCTCCACCAATACTTCCCTCATCATTTGGACCTAATTCAAAAATCATAGCAATATTCAATGTCATTCTAATCCCTCTTTTTCTTAGTAGAGAAAATCTCTTGCAAAATACCTATACTCCAATACAGATGTCCTTCAATGAACATTATTGGTAACATAAAAAGGAACTGCCACTGTTTATATCTAATTGATTGAATAACAGAAACGATTTTGATTGTCACTAGATATATACCGAAATATGCTACTAGTCCCACCCATGACCATAAATTAACAAACAATGCTATTGAGATAAACAGGCCAGTTAAGAAATATAATAAAGGAATCAAATGCCATAATTCTAATCCTGCTTTGTGTGTTCTGAAGAATTGTATTTTTCCTATAGCATATTTTCTTGATTTGTTTCGAAATGATTTGTGCTTTTGAGGTCTCTGATGATAGACTATTGCATTAGGTGTGAAGAATATCTTCTTTCCCTTCTGAATCAACCTGAAGTTAATATCAGCATCTTCAGCAGTGAGTAGAGATTCATTGAAAGGCAATACTTCTTCTAAAGCTTCCCTCCTATAAACAGCATTACAACCAGCAGCGCTTTGAACAAACCTTTCTTGATCGTCAAATATGCTTTTAGCTTGTTCTGACCATCTTCCCCCAAAAATAGTATTGTAAATAGCACTAACTGCTTTTCCAAATAGACTTTCATCTGGATATTCTAGATGCGGTCCCGCTACACAAGCAATTTCAGTGTCTATTTTTTTAAAAGTTTCAACTATATTCTCTAACCACCCTTTATCTGCAATTACATCTGAATCAGTAAAAGCAATTAAATCTCCTTGCGCAACTTTCAATGCCTCATTACAAGCAGCTGCTCTAGTCCCCCTATTCTCATAGACTATTTTACAGTCAAATTCTTTAGCAATATTGATTGAATTATCAGTCGAATAGCCATCAGCAATAATTATTTCATTAGGCGCCAAACTCTGCTTCTTAATAGATTCTAGGCAGGCTCTCAAAGTCGATTCATTATTGAAGGTTGGAATTATGAGAGAAATACTGGTCATTGATATTTTTATCTCCTTCTAATCTTTAAACGTTCTTCATACAAGAAATGTTTTCTCTTATAACCTTGAGATGCGTGCATAGCTTGTTGATACTCAAACAGCTGTTCTGGATTTTCTATGAGGATTTTTTCTACTCTCTTCTTAGCTTTTTCTATAAGAGGATCTATGCCTTTTGCTTCTGTTAATGGACAATACCAAACTAGCCAACGGATATTGTATTCATTTTCATTGATTTCCTCTATTTTGAAAAAAATTGGAAACAATTCACAATCGAGAGGTCTATACTCATAAATGTTACACAAACCTTCTTCTGAAAGAAAATAACAATTAACCCCTCCTTCCTTTTTTGAAATAACTTTTGTTCCATTCTCTTCTTGGTTAATATAGTAGAACCAGAGTTTGTTTTCCTGTTTAGTGTTAATTTTGTCAAAATCCTTGGTTGTTAGAGCTGGTGGTGTGCTTTTACAACACTTACTTCTACAGTCTTTCGAGCAAATTTCTATTGATTCCATATCTCCAAGCATCCTTTGCTACTAAGTGGTGTCCTAACTAAGATGAAATGAATCATTAATCATCTGATCCAGATCATCAGCTGGTTTAATCAAATCGATTCCTTTATCTGATAGCTGATATATTGCAGGTCTTGGATAACCAAACTGTTCACTCATCGAAAGGGTATAAGCTCCACAATTTAGCACAATTAGAAAATCACCTTCATCAATCTCGAAATTAACTGCTTCATCTGTTAATATATCTACAGGAAGACATAGAGGACCTCCAATGTTAGTATACTGTCCTTTTCCTTTGTTTAGTGCTGGAATCACACCATAATGAGAATATCTCATTGGAATTAATGTATTTGCACCAATATCAGTAAAAGCCCACTTCCTTCCCCAAGATTTCTTTGTTCTCAAAACTTTGGTAATTGCAATAAAACTATCTTCAATGAGACATCTTCCTAACTCAAAAATTATTTTCTTATTTATAATATCATCTATTTTTGATGATACTTGTTCCCCTAATTTCTCTATCTGAAATTTCTCCTTTTCCAGAGTAGATCTACTCGCTAACCCTCCACCTAGATTAATCTCAGTGATTGATATATCTAATTTACTTTGTAAATCATGGATATAGTCATTAAGAAACTCAAGTAACTCATCATAAAAATCATGAGAAATCAGGTTTGTTCCAACGTGAGTATGAACTCCTATAGGATTCAAATGAGGACTTTTTTTTGCATACTCAAACAATTTAACTCCTCTTGAGAAATCTATACCGAGTTTACTATTTTTCTTGATTAACAATTTTTTTTCTGTAGTTTCTTTCAACTTTGGATGTATTCTTACAGTGATATTTTGAATAATTTCATGTTTAACTGCAATTCTCTCTATCTCTTTTATTTCATTAAGAGACTCGACATTCAGATGACCAATCCTATTGCTTATAGCATAATCTAGTTCTTCTGATGTCTTTGCAGGACCATTAAAAATAACATTGTTGAAAGCTACTCCTGCTTTTTCAGCAAGTTTTAACTCAAATAGAGACATAGCTTCAATACCCAAATCGAGTTTGTTTGAATTCTGCAATATTTTACCAAGATAGTTAGCTTTTGCAGCATATGAAATGAATAAATTTGGAATATTTTTTTCCAATTTACTTTTTATTTCTAAAGCGTTATTCTCAAACCTATTGGGGAGGAACATGAAGAATGGAGTTTTTTTGTTTTCAGATAAAGATTCTATACTTTTGTCTTGAATCAATAATTTATTGTTCTCATAACTAAGGTAAGGATAGTGCCCAATTGTATCTAACATATTACTCTTGCACTTATAATAAATATCCTCTTTAATTAATATTATCGCTCGGGATATTATGTGAAAAAACCAAATTTGTCATTAGCCATCATATTTTTGAATATACTATGAATTTTGATTCATGGATAGAGATACCATATTTTCTACTCTCTCCCAAGTTGGAAGTAATGTGAGATTACAAGAGGGTATATATGGTCTTATTAAGTTTCTCGCAGTTATTGATAGATATCCTCATTCCTCAATGATAAATATCTCAAAAGAATCAGGTTTTCCTATACCAATTTGTGTAGCAATAAGAAATGAATTAGTAAAAATAAAATGGTGCTCAAAAGAAAGTAAAGGTACCTCTGTAACTGAATTGGGTTCGAAAGCTCTATTTGAACTTGGGCGTTTTAATAAGTCTTTTTCGTGCTCTAATTGCGAAAACGGGCTTACATTCCCTATTGAGAACTATAAAGAAATAATTGAAAAACTTAGAGCATTAACAGATCTTCGAGGCCCACCTAATACTGTTATAGATCAATCCTTTGCTACAACAGAGACAAGCTTAGTTAGAGTTCTTACTATGGGTGATAATTATGATCTTTTTTTCCGAAATTATGCTTTTGTGGGAGATAGTGATTTAACTAGTATTGCTTTAGCTTTACTTATTGGTTCGAAATCAAGAATAACTGTTTTTGATATAGATACAAGAATTAGGGATATCATTGAGAAAGCAAATGAAGAACATAATTTTGACATAATCTTTGTTGAACATGATTTAAGAACATCTATTCCAGAAGAATATAGAAACAAATACGATTGCTTTGTAACAGATCCACCTTATACAATTGATGGTCTTAATCTATTCATTTCCAGAGGAATTGAGCTCATAAATAATTCAACTGGTGGTGTTGGATATCTTTCTTTTGGAAATAAACCACCAAATGATCAGCTACTTATGCAGAAAAACTTGTCAAAAATGAGATGTTTGATTACTCATATTTTTGCAAGGTTTAATGAGTACATAGGAGCGCAGAAACTGGGTGGTGTTTCAAATTTCTATCGAATGCAAATTCTTTCTGGGGCTAAACCAATTATAGATAATAATTATGAAGGATTTCTTTATACAGGGGAAAGAAAGCCTACAAAAAGACTTTACCAATGCAAAAACTGCAAAATTGAAATTGAAGTTGGTCAGAATCAAAAATTCGTTACTATTGAGCAGTTGAAAGAAGTTGGTTGTCCAGAATGTAAGAAGTATATTTTTCAGAAAAAGCGAGAAAGAAAAGCAGAATGATTTAAAACTCACTGTGAAAATATAAATCAATGAAAATTTTTGAAAATGTCTACCTTGTTCCTGGACACATAAACAGTTATCTAATTGAAAGGGAAAATCATTGTGTTTTAATAGACACTGGAATGTCAAGAAGTGCAAAATCGATAATCCAGACAAAAAAATCTAATTTTCCTGAAAAGTCTTTGGAAGCAGTTTTACTCACTCATGCTCATCTGGACCATATAGCAGGTCTAGAGACACTTGGGCAATTATATGGTCCAGAGGTTGTTTGTCATGAAGATGAAAAACCATACATAATAAAGTCTGCAAAATTACCTCCAAGAGAGAAATTCATCGGAAGAACAATGGGAATTTTTGAAATATTTATGTCTTCTTCAGGATATACTATAGATCGTATAGTTGTTGATGGAGAGGTCGTACATGGTTTAAAGGTCTATCATTTGCCAGGTCATACTCCTGGAACAATAGCCCTAGAAGATATGGAAACTAGAGCGCTTTTCTGCGGAGATATTGTTAATAGTAATAAGAAGGGGAATGCAATATTACCCCCTAGTAGAATGTTTGCAATAGATTTTGGTCAAGCCTTAAAAGCATCAATTAAGATGCTACAAATGTCGAAACCAACTGCTCTCTTTCCTGGGCATGGAAAACCTATAATAGAACCAAAAGAAGCAATAGAAGCATATTTAGAAAAATATAGTTAGGTGTATAAGTGGCTCGCAAATCATACTTTGTTCCTGGAATTATCATTGGAAAATTACTTCTGTTTTTCTTGATACTTTACTTCAATTTGGGAATGTATGGTTTCGATTCATATATCCACTTACAATATATTGATTCTATTCTTGAAAACGGTCACATTGTTGCTCTCTCCTTTGGTGAGTCTTATATTGATTTCATTGGTTTTCACGTATTTGCTTCAGGTATCTCTTCACTAACCGGCATAGAGGCAGGTTTGATTTATGAATTTGTGAGTATAATAATCCCCATACTGATTTTTGATCTAACAATAGTAGCATTTATTCGTCATATAGATAAGAAGAGAAAAGGATATGTATCCAATGACTTGAACCTAAAATATCTAGCTTTGATACTATTGTTTCCTGCAATTTTAGGAATTCAAATGCTCCTAGGAAGACCCAACTCTTTAGGAATAAGTTTATTCAGTTTGTGTTTGTATTTGTATCTGTGTAAGCCTGATAAATTTAGAGCACAAATAACTGCCGGTTTTATAGCAGTGGTTACACTTAAGATTCATCATTTATCTGCAATATTTCTATTGCCTGTGATATTTTTCAGTAGTATATTTTTAGCTAAAAACTATAAATCGATTTTATCTCTTGTTTATGCTATACCAGCTGTTCTAATAGTTCAAACTATCAAAACTTCAAGAGAGTTTGGAATAGTAAATCAATACTTACAGAATGCAAGCCCTGCATATGAGACGATTTACAATATTTTCATCGGGAGAGAATATGTGTTTTTGATAATGTGGTTAGCAATAACCTTACTAGGATTCTTCATTAGGAAACGATACGGAAAAGTAATTTCTGATTTTTTCACAACTCAAAGGATTGTTAAACTAAGTTCAATTGCTCTTATGGCAATAATTGTAGTCCTAGAAATAGCAGGATTGTTTGTATATAGTACTACTCTTAATTCATGGTTTATCACTTTAGAACTTGTTATTATTTTGATTTTAAGCGGGATTGCTTTAATATTCAATAACACAGTACGAATGGCGTTATTCTCCCTTGGATTCTTTTTCTATGGTTTAACAGTCGTACTTTCTCTCATGTTCAGTTCAGAGCATGAGCTTTCTTGGGTAGCTCCACGAACCTTCATCTTTACGGTTCTATTTATCAGTATATTGGCTTATATTGCAATATCTGACATACTCCCAAAACTAAAAGCTAAGTGGAAACCGCTATTTATTTCTGCCTTAATTGTTAATTCATATTTTAGTTTTGCATATATGGGAAACCAATATCTCCCCGGATATAATTTAACAAATACATATCAGGACATTACGTTGGCACATAGTATAACTTCATCTATTAATCTTACAATAATAACATCAAATACTATTAGTGTTCCATTTTCAATATCAAAACATATTAATGGCTTTAACATATATAATCGCAATACACAAGTGTTCTTAGATGCGAATAGCACAATTCAAGCAAATGGTTATCTGTTGGCTAGATCAAATTACAGGTATATAGTACTAGGTACGGTTATGGATTTGTGGTTAGGACTTCCTCTACGCTTCTCAACTCAAGACCTAACTTATTTATTGAATGTGTTATACTACAGTTGGCCAACTCAGCATGTTGTTATCAGTAACAATTACAACTATCTCATTTATCATTTATAGGTGAAAAAATGGATCCTTTGAAAATAGTTCAAGTAACCCCTTATTTCGGTTCAAGAAGTTATGGAGGAACTGAAAGGTATGTGAGTAATCTTTCTAATGAACTTGCAAACAGAGGTCATCACATTGATGTTTTTACAACAAAAAACAGTACCAAAATTCCATATCAGAGCTATTACCAGAATATAACAGTTCATCGTTTTTATAGTCCATGGAATGTTTTTGGTATTAATCCTGCTTGTTTTATGCTTCATAAAATGTTGCAGCTGAAAGATGTTGACGTGTTTCATGTACACTCTTACATTTACTTTACAACTATTCAAGCCGCAATAACCAAACTTCTAAAGAGAATACCAATGCTTCTCCATATTCATGGTGGAGTGGGAAGACCACCCTATAAAACAGGATTCCTTAAAGAATTTGCCAAAGTGTTCTTTGATTATACTTTAGGTAAATTTGTTCTTTCTCAGGCTGATGTAATTGCTTCAGTTAGTCTTCAGGATTCAAAACTGCTGGAACAAACCATTCATTCTAATCTAGACCGAATAATTATAATTAATAATGCAATAAATCCAGAACATTTCCCTGAGGTAACACCAAAACTTCAGAAAGAATTAGTAGTTACA
Source organism: Candidatus Heimdallarchaeota archaeon AB_125 (assembly GCA_001940755.1). Taxonomy (GTDB): domain Archaea; phylum Asgardarchaeota; class Heimdallarchaeia; order Heimdallarchaeales; family Heimdallarchaeaceae; genus UBA460. The sequence continues at coordinate 1,615 of MEHH01000034.1, read as the reverse complement.
TATATTGGAGATTTAGAGCTTTGGAAAGGAATCCCATACTATACCAGAGTTATAGATAAAATAATTGAAAAAAAACAAAACATATCCTTTTGGTTTGTAGGTAATGGTTCTCTTTTCTCTGCTTTAGAATCCAAATACTCTAACGAAAAAAGAGTTAAACTATTCGGAGCAGTAGATCATAAAGAAATTCCAAACATTCTGGAAAAAACACACATACTAATACAACCTAGTTTTTGGGAAGGATCTCCTACAACAATAATAGAAGCAATGGCAATGGGTATTCCTGTGTTAGCATCTAATATTGGAGATATTCCTAGATTACTTGATAATGGTAGAGATGGAGTTATGTTTGAAGCTGGGAATGAAGAATTGTTAGAGGAAATTATACTAAATGCCTTCAAGAACTATGATGAGCTAGTTGATTCAGCAAAGAAAGCGAGAAAAAAAATCAGAAAGAATTATGCTTTTGAGAATGTAACAACTCAAATTGAATCGCTTTATCACAAATTAATTTCTTGATATGATATAATTAATTTCTGAATTGCAGTAAGTTTTTAAAGGAGTATCAAGGAGTAGATTCGGTGGTTAAGTGGTCGTACAGAGGGATAACGAAATGCTCTCCTTTGAGAGGACTTAATTCGATTAGAAGAAGTTTGTTTAGAGTAGAGGTTATGCCACAAACCATAAAAACCCAACTGTTTCTTCAATTGTTAAGATTAGAATTAACTGTATTTGCTAAATCCTCAAACTGCATTTATAGCGAGTTTGTTTTTCTTGATTTGAAAGAAACAAATTTAAACAAAAAAACTAACTCAAAAGGAGTGAACAACAATGTCTAAAGAGAAATGGGTTGTAACAGCAGCATGGCCATATGTTAATAACGTTCCTCATCTTGGAACCTTTTCACAATTATTATGGGGTGATGTAATTACTCGTTATCATAAATTAAGAAAGCATGATGTAATCTACGTAAGTGGTTCTGATGCCCACGGAACTCCTATAGTAGTTGCTGCAGAAAAAGAAGGCTTAACTCCAGAAGGTCTTGCCTTCAAATATCATAATCAAATTCTTCATCTATTAGATGAGTGGAACATTGAATTTGATCGGTACACTATTACTAGTAATCCTACTCACATCTCATTTGTTCAGAATTTCCATAGGAAAATACATGAAAATGGTTATTTTAATTTAAAAGAAACAGAACAGTTTTACTGTGATCATGATAAAAGATTCCTTCCCGATAGGTTTGTAGAAGGAAAGTGCCCAAAATGTGGTCACGAAGGAGCAAGGGGGGATCAATGTACTAACCCTGAATGTGAGATGATTTTAAAACCCACAGAATTAATAAATCCATATTGTATAACATGCAAAAGAGAACCCATACTTAAGAAAACAAGTCACTGGTATTTTGATTTACCTGCATTTTCTGATGAGTTACTAGATTTTCTTACAAATAATCCTCATATCCCAAGTTTAGCAAAACAAAAACTTATGAGTATGATTGATGAAGGATTAAAGGAACGACCTATATCAAGAGACTTGACATGGGGTATTCCAATAAGTCCAATTTTTGGGGAGGAATTTGTCAATAAGGTTCTCTATGTATGGTTTGAGA
>MEHH01000033.1 GCA_001940755.1 Candidatus Heimdallarchaeota archaeon AB_125 | reverse complement strand
ATAGAAGATTATTACAAAGTCAGTTGAGACAATGGTAATTCAAATACGTATGTTGACGATTACAATTCTACAACTACACTCATACCATATGATGCTGTTGTGGGAAAAACTGTGTTTCTAATAAGAAAAATTGGTTATCTAAGATTATGGTTAGCTGAAAATCAAGCAGTTAGAATAATTCTTCTAGTAGCAGTAATAGGTTTAGGCGGATATCTGATTTTATCTCCTGATAAGAAGAAAAAAGAAGATGAAGCTGCAGCTGAGAAACTTGAAGAAATGGAAAAGAAAGACAAGAAGGAAATAAAAGTAAGAATTAAGGAATATTTCGTAACCAACTGGGAGAACTCTAAGAAATGGTTTATCGAGTTATTTACAGTTAAAAGACAACGAATAAAATTGATTATATTCATTTCAGTAATCCTAGCACTTGTTATATTCATTCCAGTTATTGATACTGCAATTAGAACCAAAGGAGTAACTACTGAAATTAATGATATAGTACTTCTTTCTCCTGATTATCACGTCACAGAGGACATGGTCTTTGTTCCATTTACAATATATTTCAACCATGATGGTTCATGGAATCAAGTACTCAAATGTTTCACAACAGAAGGAATTCAAAATGGAACAATTCTAGCAACAGCGAAGTGGTATTCTTTCTATCAAGTTGAAGGTGAAAATACAATAGGTGGATCTCTAGTATTTGTTGAAAATGAATTCAATAGTAGTCTTGATTTAACTATAAGAATAAAATATAGTATAAAATACAGATTCGGGCCAGATCTTGTTAATCTAGAATATGAGGAAACTTTTGATTCCTCCTTATTATAAAAAATAAAAGTTATGAGAATCAAAGATTCTCTTTTATTTTTAGAGGTATTTCACTTGATGTTTTTACAGTAGTAATTCCTGCTTCACTCAAGATCCTCATTTTTTCTTTAGCGGTTCCAGATTTTCCATGAACAATAGCTCCTGCATGTCCCATCTGTTTTCCAGGAGGTGCGGTTTGTCCTGCTATGAATGCATAAACTGGTTTAGTTATCTCTTTTTTAACTAAATCTGCAGCTTGTTGTTCTCCTGTTCCTCCAATTTCCCCAACAAGTATAATCTGTTTAGTCTGTGGATCGTTTTCGAACATTGTTAAGCATTCATTAAAGCCGATTCCCTTGATTGGATCACCACCTAAACCTACGCAAGTTGATTGACCTAAATTATCTACTGTTAGATTTTGTATAATCTCATATGTGAGTGTCCCGCTTCTACTTACGATACCAACATTTCCTTTTGAACAAATCTTACCTGGGATTATACCTATTTTGCTTGCTTCTGGGCTAATCAATCCTGGACAATTTGGACCTACCATAACGACATCATTATCTAGTGCTTTTTGTCTAATTCTAGCTGAATCCTGAACTGGAACTCCTTCGGTTATAACTGTGAGTAAATCTATCCCTGCATCTATAGCTTCCAAAGCAGCAGAATAAGTAAATCTTGCTGGAATGAAAATGACAGAAGCAGTAGCTTGTGTTGCTTCAACAGCTTCTTTCATACTATCAAAAACTGGTACTCCTAAATGCTCTTTACCACCTTTACCAGGAGTAACACCTGCAACAACCTTTGTTCCATATTCGATCATAGATTTTGCATGGAAAGTACCTTGCTTTCCAGTGATCCCTTGCACAATAACTTTTATATTTTCATCTAATAGAATAGCCATTTTAGTTTCCTCCTTGAACAAGTTCTATAATTTTTCTCGCTGCAGGTTCCATCTCTCCATATGCTTTTATTCCATTATTTTCTAAGATTTGAATTCCTTCCTTATCATTGGTTCCTACCAATCTAATTACAATTGGGACCTTAATCTCAAATACCTTAGATGCATTAATAATTCCTTGAGCTACATCATCACATCTAGTAATCCCCGCAAAGAAATTCACAAAAATTCCTTTAATATCTTGTCTTGATAAAATCTCTAAAGATTTCTCGATCTTTGTTTCGTCAGCTCCACCACCTACATCTAAGAAATTAGCTGGAGAACTGCCAAGGAATTCTAAAATGTCACATGTAGCCATTGCAAGTCCAGCTCCTCCGGAAATAATTCCAATCTCACCATCAAGTTGAACATAGCTAATTCCAGCTTGATCAGCTTCAAATTCTAAATCAGTGTGTCTTGCTCTTTGTGATTTAAAAGCAGCAATATCTACTTGTCTATAATCCGAATTGCCATCAATTACAACTTTAGAATCTGCTGCAATTATCTTCTTATCTGGTGTAAGGATTAATGGATTGATCTCAACAAGTGTAAGATCTCTATTCTTAGCCATGTTGACCATTTTAGTCATGATATTAGTAAAAGAGGTAAGTGTTTTAGCTTCAAATCCAAGTTTCTTTCCTAAATCTACAAACATGTAAGAGAAAGGTTCAACTGCTGTTGGTAAATATTGTTTGAAAATCTCATCAGGATAGTTTTCTGCAACTTCCTCAATATCTACTCCTCCTCGAGAACTAGCAATAATCAAATATTTTCCAGATTCATTGTCCAGCATAACAGCAAGATAATATTCTTTCTCGATTTCCAAAGGTTGTTCCAACATAACGATTTCAACTGGTTTACCTCCATGATCTCTCCCTAAGATGCTCTGGATATATTCTTCAGCTTCCGCACTAGAGACTTTCCTAATCAATCCTGCTTTACCTCTTTTCCCAGTAAGAGCTTGTGCTTTAGCCATCATAACATCACTACCAATTTCCTCAGCAAATTGAATTATACTGCTGGAATCAGTATAAGCTTTGAATAGAGGAGTTGGGATTTTATTTTCTTTGAAGAGTTGTTTCCCTTCAATTTCATAAAGCATTGGCATACTGTTGAAAACTGACTTCACTTTCTTTTTAAGGTCTTTGAAGTGAGCTTTTAACAATGAAATAGCAAATAAGAAATATAAATAAAAATAGATGAAAACTATTATTTTACTATCTCTACTCTTTTAGTTCTAGGATATGAAAGCACCCATTTCTTCCCACAATCTGGGCAGCTTAAACGTAAATCAACTTTCTTTGAAGTCTTTGAAGCCATTTTTGTTTGAGTGACAGGACGTTTACTGAATCTTCCATGGTTACCATAACCTCTTCGTGTGCGTTTTTCTCTTCGAGCCATTGCAGTGAGTCCACCTTTTCTTCTAGCTGATTTCTCCTGCTTAACTTTCATAGTCTTGTGTATGCCGCATTTTGGGCAATATTTGAACATTGTTTCAGGTATCTTAACCATATCAGTCACTCACCTTTATGCTTGGCCATGTCTTTTTATTTGTTTCCTTTTTTGAGAAGCATGGAGTAATCTAAATTTCTCTCAAAGCTTGAATATCTCTTAGTTTTTGTAGAGGTATAATCTGATAGGTTCTATTTGGATTCGTTCTTCGTATACTGAGCGGTAAAACCTTTGCTCTCAACTCAAACTCTGATATATCAAGAGGTGATTTACTTTCCAATTCTTCTAAATGAAGAAGTACAGGAGCTCCCATACTTAATTGTAATGCACGTGCTCCCACAATTCGAGCTCTTTCAAAACGAGTTAGTCTATCAGGACCAACAACTACTTTTTTAGAAACGATTTCTCTGTTATCTTGATCCCCATCTACGTTTACAGCCATAATAAACCACCAAAAAGTGCTTTTAAAGGTTACATCTTCCTACCATGATTGTATTTTAAAAATATTTAGTTGTTGGGGATTTCTAAATTTCAGAAATGATGCTAGAAGGAAAAAGATTTTGGAAGTGTTTTTTTGAAGAGCTATCGAAATTTTTTTTAATACTGACATTAAAGCAAAAAGCAAGCAATTAAAATCTAGGAACTGTAAGTCTGTTATATTCTCACTTGCATATCTGGAAAAACTTTAATAAGAAAATAACTGCAAATAAAACAGATATAGTCAAGATTAAGATAAGACTTATAAAATAGATACAAATTGTAGATTAACTTACACGGAATGTCAGAAACATGAGCATGTTCGGGTCGTTTTCCTCATGGTTAAGAGCTAAGCTTAAGAAAGAGCAGAAGGCTAAGATATTAATATTAGGTTTAGATGCAGCAGGAAAAACAACGTTGACTCGTTTTATGAGATTTGGGAAATTCGCTGAAAACTTAACACCGACAATAGGGCAAAACATTGAATCTTTCGAATTTGAAGGATGGACTATAACTGCAATAGATGTTGCTGGACAATCACATTTCAGATTTTTATGGGAAGCACATTATCCAGGATGTAGCTCAGTAATATTTGTTATTGATGCCGCTGACATAGAACGATTACCTGAAGCAAGAGATGTTCTCAAAACACATGTTTTCAATAATCCATATATGGAAAATGTTCCAACATTAATAATGGCCAACAAGCAGGACTTGCCTGGAGCCGTGGAAGCCCCATTACTCATTCAAATGCTTGGATTGCATCTTGATCTTAAAGATAGAACTTTTGCTGTTTTTGATACAAGTATTCTCCACGGTAAGGGAATAAAAGAAGCATTTATTTGGTTAGTAAATGAACTTGATACTCATTTACAATAATCGTCAAAAATTTTTTTGATTTCTATTCTTTTGGCTTTAAGCTGAAATTAGCAATAAATCCTCCAGTATTGTTTGTTGTTAATGGATCAAGATAAACTGTTGATTTATCCAATTCTTTCTTGATTTCCTTATAGTTTTCTGGTGGATCTCGTGACCCTATTGTCTTAGATTTCTTCAGTTTCTTTATTGTTTCTGGAAACTTTTGATTGTCTAAATATGATTTACTTAATGTGTTCTGGAATACCTCTTCATTTTCTAAATAGTCAATAGAATGAGTAATGTAAGTAATAGATGCTTCACCATGAGAGCATCTATATAGTTCTCCGATAAGCTTTTGCTGATTTTCAGAAAACTGTTGTAATCTATCTATACCTAGATTTGATGAGAATACTGGAATTACAGCTGTTCTTGAATTTTGAGGTTCTATGAAAAACGATGTATATTTTATCTCAGGTATTTCCCTAACGAAGGTAAGAAACGGTCTATGCAAAATTCTAATAGCTTTGTTCTTTGTCCTTTCAACATTTCTCCTGAGAGCTTTGACTTGCATCTCATTCGCTGCTACAACAGTTATTGGTACTTTGTAATTAGTAATTTCTGAAATGTAATTAGCTACATCCCCTTTGTCAGTAGACATAACCAAAATATTTTCTTTGGAATCAAATTCCATAGATTTTACTCCAACTGCTTGAGTAGGAGACATTATACTGAAAAAACCTCTTCTATATTCCCTAAGTTCTGCTAGAGGAGGAGCAAAAGCCAAAGAACTTGTTACTTTTACTACTGCCTTCTGTGTAAGTCTATTTATTTCGCTACTTTTTACTAAAGCCTTTCCAACTGCTAGAATATTGTTCACATAATCTGCTACACAAACTGTTTCTCCAGAATCAAATTCATCATGATTCATTACACTAGCAGTCTGAACATCTCTCCCTAATGCAATGTTTGTTGTAGATTCATGATCTACTCTCATAATAGGTAAATTTCTAGAATATCCAGACAACTCTTTTTTCTGCACTTCAACTTCTATGAAATCATCAAAAAAAGGATGCTTACGAGCAATATACCCCATTTCTTCAAAAATGTCGAAGAGAGAATAATAGTCTATTTTTCTTGTATTTACTTGAACCCACATTGAATTGTAAGGTGATCTGAGACCATCTAACAATTCTAGTGTCTCACTTAAACCAAACACTTCAAGCCAACGATTCAGCAAACTAGCTGAGTATTGAAATTTCTTCATTAAATCAGCTGAAAGAAGATAATTTTCGTCTTGGCTCTCTGTTGGTTTCATTCTGATATAGGATTTCCAAATTAAAGCTTTAAGAATATTATCAAAATAGTGATTATTCTTATCTCCAAAGCAAAAAATTGAAAAAAGAGCTAGTAATATCAAATAAGAGGCTGAAAGATGGAGCAATCTAGCACAATCATACGGTTAGCAGAATTAACCGATATTAATGCCATTATAAAGATTAATAGGCTCTGTCTTCCAGAAAATTACTCTTTTGATTTCTTTTATAAAATTCTGTCAGAGTACGGTTTTGCTTGTGTAGTAAGTGAAGTAGATGGAGAAGTAGTAGGTTATTTGCTTTCTCGATTGGAAAGACCCTTTTCTACTTTTATAGGTCTAAACGGATCCAAGGGTCATGTGATTTCAATAGCTGTTCTCCCTGCTCATAGGAAGAAAGGTCTTGGAACTCAGATAATGAAATATGGAATGCAAAAACTAATCGAGCACAATGTAGATACAATTTATTTAGAAGTTCGTGTCTCAAACGTTGCAGCTGTTGAGATGTACAAGAAATTAGGTTATTATATTAAGAGGGAATTCAAACACTACTACAGGGACGGAGAATCAGCTCTTGTTATGGAATGGGGAAGAAAACAAGCAAGCGAAGAAATTGAAACTTAACTGAATTTTCTTCATTATGAAATCAATTCGTAATAATGAAATATATATAGTGAAAAAATATTGTTGAAACAATCAAAATGACTCTCCATTACTTAGATGAACCCTCAACTTCAGCAGGTATTTTCTCTTTTCTAGCTGACGAAATTAAAGACTGGTTTACATCTAAGTTTCCAGGAGGGTTCACTCCTCCACAGCTTTATGCTATACCTTCAATTCATGATAGAAAAAATACTCTAATATTCAGTTCTACAGGATCGGGAAAAACTTTCGCAGCTTTCCTTGCAGCAATAAATGAGTTGTTCATAGAAGCTAAAGAAGGTAATCTCAAGGATGAAATATATGTCTTGTATATCTCTCCACTAAAAGCTCTTGGTAACGATATCAGAAAGAATCTTGAGGAACCTTTACAAGGAATACAAGAGTTAGCTGCTGCAAATAATCTAATTACTCCAAAGATACGAGTGGGTGTTAGAACTGGTGATACAACTCAAGCTGAAAGAACTAAAATGCTCAAAACACCACCGCATATACTGATAACAACTCCTGAAAGCTTAGGACTTATACTAACCTCTCCAAAGTTCTCTTTACATTTGAAGAGTGTTAGGTGGATTGTACTAGATGAGATTCATGAGGTTAGTTCGAACAAAAGAGGAGTAATGCTTTCGCTTTTTCTAGAATACTTACAACAAGTGGTCGCAGAAAGAAAAATAACTAGAATTGGGTTGTCTGCAACACAAGCTCCAATTGAGGAAATTGCCAGATTTTTAGTTGGAAATGATGATAAGTTTCAGGAAAAGGATTGTTATATCGCTAATCTTCCTCCACAGAGAAAATTGGATTTGGAGGTTAAGAGTCCAGTCAATGATATCCTCCATACTCCTTATGTTATTATTCAAGAAGGAATTTACAAACTTTTGGCAGATTTACTCCTAGATCACGAAACCTCAATTGTTTTTACTAATACAAGAAGAGGATCTGAAAGTGTTGCATATAGATTAAAAGAATATCTTGGAGATGAATATGCATCATCAATTGCTGTTCATCATTCAAGTCTATCAAGAGAAATCCGTTTAGATGTTGAGGATAGACTAAAAAATAATGAATTACTTGCTGCGATAACTTCAACTTCTCTTGAATTGGGAATAGACATTGGAAGTGTAGAACTTGTATCGCAAATAGGATCTCCTAAAACTGTTGCTAAGTATCTACAAAGGGTTGGACGAAGTGGTCATTCTCTTGATAGAATAGCAAAGGGGAGATTGATTACAACTGATAGAGATGATGCAATTGAATGCGCTGTTCTCACCAAAAGTGCTTATAGCAGAGAGATTGATAAAGTACAGATACCTACTGATTGTTTAGACGTGCTTGCTCAATTTATTGTAGGAATTTCTATTATGAAAAGATGGGGGGTTGAAGAAGCATTCGACTTGATAAGAAAATCTTACAATTACACGAATCTCGATTTTGACGATTACATTAATGTTCTTGAATATCTGGGAGGGTATAATCTAGATGTAGAAGAGAGAAAAATCTACAGAAAGATATGGTATGATGACAAAGAAAAAGCGTTCGGTAAGAAGAAAGGTTCTAGATTAATCTTTTATACAAACATAGGTACCATCCCTGAAAATGCAGACTATAGAGTTGAATTGGAAACTTATAGAACAAGAATAGGAGTTCTTTCAGAAAGTTTCGTTGAAAAGTTGACGCCTGGAGATATTTTTGTCTTAGGAAGCCATACTTATCAGTTCAGAAGAACTGTTGGTTCGCGAGTAGTAGTTGCAGAAGCGTTTGGGAGGAGACCCACTATACCTAATTGGGTTGGAGAGGAACTTCCAAGATCGTTTGAATTGTCTCAGCAAATAGGTAGATTCATAGATGCTGTAGCTAAGAAACTGCAAACAGAAGAAGAACCTCAAATAAAAGATTGGATTGAAAGATCATTTCAAGTAGACGAAATTATTTCTAAGACCATAGTTGAATATGTAAAGGAACAATTAATGTTTCTTAACGTCATCCCCAATGACAAGAAACTACTGATAGAATCTTATATTGATCCACAAGGCAGGATGGTTTTAGTCTTTCACGCATACTATGGTAGGAGGGTAAATGATGCCTTATCAAGAGCATTTTCATACACAATAGGTAAAGCTATAGATTCAGATATAGGTTCAGCTGTAAATGACAATGGGTTTCTGTTAATGCTACCTATAGACAAAATAATTGATCCTACAATCATTACAGATTTATTAACTCCTGAAAATTTAGAAGAGATTCTCAAAGAAGCTATTATCAATACAGAACTATTTGTTAACAGATTTCGACATGTGGCAAATAGAGCATTCATGGTTTTACGAAGAAGTGGACAGAAACATATTCCTGTTTCAAGACAAAACATGTATTCTCGTAGAATCTTTTCTACACTTCGTGATCAAGACAGTTTTTGTGTCATTAAGGAAACATATAGAGAAATATTAAGAGACTACATGGACTTAGCTAATACCTTAGTAGTTTTAACGAAATTGAAGAATGGAGAATTTGAATATCATATCACTCCTTTATCAGACATTCCAAGTCCATTTGCTCATGGTATAGTTCTAATGGGAATTTCTGATATAGTTCAAATCTCAGATAGAAGTGCACTCCTAAGAGAATTACATCAACAAGTTTTAGCAAAGGTATTTGGAAAGGAAGGATCAAAGGAAATTTTGTTTAATACAGAATTAGTTGAAAGGATTTTCAACAATAGAAGTTATAAAAACACTGAACTTCCCATCTCCTCTTTAAAGCAGTTGAAAAACGCAGTAAAAGCATTAGCACCCATTAAAACTATTGAGAGTGTGAATCCAAGTATATACCATCTCAGTGTCAGTGATGCGAAGCAAATTAGAGCATGGTCAATAGCATTACACAATAATCAAGAGCTACTAGAAATCCATGTAGCAAAAGGAGATAGAAGATCAATACCTATTACTGATTTCCAGTTATACTGGAACATCTATTTGAAATCCTTCGAGAAAACTGAACTTGATGAGAAAATTCTGAATTTGATTAAAGATACTCATCCTATTTCTCTGAATAAAATTGCAGAAGAAATAAATGAAGAAATAAGAACTGTTCAAACATCTTTGGAAAGATTTGAAAGAGCAATGCTAATAGCTCGTGTTGATTATGAACTATATGGTGGTAGGATAAGAACAAAATACGCTCCAATAGAACTGGTGATCCCTGAACCTCTATTAAAAGAAGCAAAGAAACTTGATCCTGAAGAGTGTTTAAAGAAGATTATACTCCGTTTCTTAAAAGTTCGTGGGCCATCAACAATGGCTCAGATAACTGAATATCTGAGAATTGAAGATGAGAAACTAATTAGAGCTTTAACTGAACTTGAGCAGAAAAGTCGAATACTCAAAGGAAGAATAACAGATTCTTCAGCTGATCCCCAGTATATCCGTTTAGAAGATAGAGAATTGTTAAGAAATCTAAGCAACCGAAAACCAGATTCTGTTATTCTTACTCCTGAAGAGTTAAACTACATTCACGATTATTTTGCAGTTGAGAGCATACTCAATGAGGAATTACAAGGGAGAGAGAATGTTCTAGATCTTTTGAATCGTTTTGGTTCAATAGAGGATTTGAGTTCATTATCAGTCAGAATAAGAGATTTTGAACTTGAATGGGTAAGAGAATTAATTGAAAAAAATGAACTTATCAGAGGAAGATTTGGACATAGAAGATTATCATTTGTAAGCAGAGAGATGTTTCCTAATTATTACATTGCTTACAGAGAACCATTTAACCTCTCAAGTGTTGAAGAAAAGATACTTTCAACAATTCGGAAGTATGGTCCTTTAACAAAGAGGGAAATAATTGAATTTACTGAAATTGATGGAGATATGATTCAAGAGAGTTTGACGATTTTGGATAAAACTCTCTATTTAGTTAGAAGATCAGTTACTCAAGAATCTCTAGTACCTAAGCAGTTTGTTCCTAATGTATATGAGATATCTGAACGATACTTTGCAGCTGAAAAACTCCCCACAATAGAAAGAAGTCAGGAATTCATACTTCTTCAAGCTATAGAATCTTTAGGACCTGTATCTTTAGTAGAGTTAACCCACCTAATTGGATTCAAGTACAGTAACATTGAGAAAATGATAAAGAATCTGATTGGAAAGAAGAAAATAATTGAAAGAAAACTGACAGAAAGAGAAACAAATTACTACATGACTCCCGAGAGATTCAAGAACATTGGTCAGATAAAATCTGAATTAATCAATGTTGCAATGAAAGAAGATGAAAGAATTATAATTCTTCCAAAAAATGATCCCTTCACCAGATTGGGAATGCGCTTACATCTAAGAGATGTATATGGAGAAGGACAAATTGATCCAATTCTATTGGATGGAGAGATGGTAGGTTCAGTTGAGTATAAACTACATAGAGGTCAGTATTTACAGATTTATGATTTGAAGTTAAAGGATGAAGTAGCATTTAGTTCAATCACATTGCAGAAGATAGCTTCAGAATTAGTTTCCTACACTAGGAAGATTCACAGAGTTTTAAGCCTACAAATTGAAGACATTAATGGAAAATCGGTTTTATCAAAGAGTAATAGTTTCATAAAATCAACACTCATAAAAACAGGATTCAAGCTGATAAGAGATACTCTAGTTGGTGGTGATACTGTCACTAAAGTATTTTCAGAAAGAATCATAAACAAATACATCATGGAAACATTATGGTTAAAGGAAAAAACACCTTCTCTTACTGTAGAAACACTTCTACAGATGATTAATCACTTTGGTTTTATCAATTTAAGAGAGATTCTCTCCAGATTTCCAGAAAATATGTCTTCAATCATAATCTATCTACTGAATAAACTTCTAGAAGATAGAGAAGTAATTTGTCAAGGAAATGTTTTTTTATCTTTAGATTTTGCCAGATATAAGAAGAGTGGCCTTAGAAGAAGAAAAAGAATGAACCCTGACTTAGATGATCTCTATAAGACTATTCAGAAAGGTTTTACGAACCATAGTGAATTTAGTAAGAAGTGGAAGGGTGCCCCTACTTCTTTGAAATCTGCAATAGGTGCTCTCGAAGAGAACATGCTCATCGGAGTGAGATCTTTAAACAATCTATTTGAACCACAGGAATACTGGGATATAGATTCCTTCTTAGCTGAGATGAAGTTAGATATTATAGAAATACGGAAGAAATACATCTCAGATATACTCACAGGATTAGGGGTTACCACAGAAGAAAAAATATCTGAAAGAGGAATCATACCAGGTGTCTTTACTAGGGTAAGAATCAAAGAAACAATAGCCGCTTTGATAGATGAAGAAAAGATTTATGGTGGTAGATTTGTGGAAAATGATTTACAATTCTATTATATCACAAAGAAAGATTATGATAATCTTTTACAACTCGAGAAAAAAGTAGAAGCAAAGGTTGATTATGCTCCCAAAGATGTTAGAGAGAGATATTACTTACTATATCCAAACGATTTTGCAATAAATGTTCTTAGATATCAATTTCCAAAACACTTTGACGTTTCAATAAATAATTTCATAGTGATCTTAAATCAAAAAATTGCCGCTCAGTGTTACACAGAACAACTAAGCCAAAAAACTCTCGCTATAAAGAATCTTCTTTTAGCACCTTGGATACATTCTGAAAGTTCTCTGAATTATCTTGTAAATGCAATCGAAGATATACCTTCGTTTGATAATCTTATTATTGATTCCTTAATAGTTGAGAAGATTAACGGAATTCCTACAAAAACATTGGTGAATTAAATGACTATAAGCGACATTTCCTTATCACTTGAACAACTTGCTCAGTATCTTGTTGAAAAACAAAATATCGACAAGGAATTTAAAGGTGTTAACTATAGTCATGCAATCTCTATCATCAATAACGTAGTTATCTTTCAGGACCCTGAATCTCTTTTCGTTAGGATGAGAACGTTTTCCTCTAATCTTCTTCAGTCATTAGTTAAAAACAAACATCTGGTTCATGCACCATTCAGAGAGAATAAATTATCATATGTTGGCAGAGATAATCTTACTATCTTCCACAAAATCTATGTAAAAGAAAATATTCAATATAAAAATTCACAAGCTAAAGCTGTTCTTGATTTCATCAAAGAGGAAGATTCTTCCACCCGCTTCAAAATAATGGAACGTTTTGATTTATCAAAAGATGAAGTGATGAAAATACTTTCTGAACTTAGAAGTAATTTCCAGATATTCATGTTTTATGATGGCACAAACTGGTCTATTTTTAGTACAAAGTTGTTGATGCCAGAGTATTCTATTAGTAAAACATCTGCTATCTCAGATTTGATCTATAATGTTATCAAAAGTTATGGACCTATAACTGTCCCACAGATTATAAGAATTCTAAATATGACTGGGGGAAGAATCAGTACAAGTATTATTGAATTATTTGAAAGTAAGAAGATTATTAGAGGGCAATTTATTGAGAACTCAAGCTATGAAGCATTTTTAGCTGCTGATGAGCTAGACTATCTAAGAAAATATAACGAAAATTACAAATCACAAACAGCTCATCAAATTGAAATATTGCCAGAAAATGACCCTCTGTCAGAATATTGGTCATCTGCTGATTTTCTTAATTTGGAAGAGATAAAGGATGAAATTGTATTTGTCTCTGGGAAACCTGTATGTTCATTTGATTACAAAATTATTGGAGATAAACTTCACATTTCAAACCTAATTCGTTCAGTAGAATTTTCAAATCTAGAACAAGAAATTAAAGATAAGATTCAAGAATTTACTGAAAATAAAGGAAAAATTCTTGTCTATCCTGAATTGCAATCAGAAGTAGTTGAGAATCAATCTAAGGTTTTTGCTGATATTCTCTCTCAGCGTGGATATAGACCTCGACCTTCTGGATTGGTATATACATTGAAAGGAAGAAAATTACCTGATGGTGATAAAAGGTTATTTTCGACAGAAGAAATATTCCCATTATTAATAAATAAACAGTATCTAAGCAACAACACTCAGTTTTCATCAAAAGCTGAAGCTTTGAAGGGACTAGAATCCTTAGGAATTCCTCTATCAATAATTTCTCTGTTAATCAGAACAGAATCAGGAAAGGAACATTATATCGATGAATTAGTAAAAGATAAACAACTATCTCTTGGTAAATTTGGATCATTCTCTAGAGGATCAGTTGTAACAAGAGATTACTATATTTTTGCGAAACTTAGTCCATCTAGATATCATGGAGTGTTAGAAGAAAGAGTTCTGAATGTAATTAAACAAAAAGAGAGGATAAATTTCTCACAATTAAAAGCAGCGCTTAATCTATCCAATCAAGTTCTTTTATCTTCAATAAGTAAGCTAGAAAATTCTCATGAAATTGTTCAATCAAAATCAGTTTCAAATCAGATAATTTGGATGCCAGTGTCTAAGCATGTTAAAGGTATTCAAACCAGAAAATTTGAAACTCAGAGAGAATCATGGTTAGATGTAATTTTTAGGATACTATCAACAAACCTACCATTGACGATCGATCAGATAGCAAACCTAACAGGTTTATCAAACACTCAGATAGAAGTAAATATCAAAGAGTTAATCGCTTCTAAGGGAGTTAGATCAGGACGGTTCATGGAAGATGAGAACAAAGTTCAATTCACAACAAAAGAGATAGAAGATTTGATATCAGGGTATATTTACCAAAAGGATGATAATCTGATTCAAGCGGAAAGTGTGGAGTTTACATATGTTCCAAGAAATGATCCCATATTGATACTTTATAGAAACTACCTTTTGAAGAGATTTAAACTTAGGTCTCTGTTTTCTAGATCTGTTCCTTCAGACTATGGTGAAATAATTCTCAAAAACGGAGAACCAATAGCACTTCTACATATTAAGAAAGTAGAAAAAGTTGATTTCATTCATAACATTGAGATTCTTCCTGAATTCAATGATACTCATACATTGATGTTCATCTTCAGTGCAATTCAAGAGTTCCAGAATAAAACCAGAGATGAGGATAAGAGAACAATTAGGATTAAGCAAATCAATGGTATTCCTCTGTTATCAAATGAAGGTAAAGATTATGCTAAGCTATTAGAAGACATGCAGATAGATTTTCAAATTCTATCTTAAAAGGGATAGATTTTTTATTTCAAAATCCTATCTAGGTCTAATGATGCGAAGAGCAGTTTATGCAGGATCATTTTACAAAAACAATCCAGATACTTTGATTACATCAATTGAGGCTTGTTTTAAGGATTCTTTAGGACCAGGAAAACTTCCAAAAAGTTCAACTGAAACAGAAGAAATCTCTCCTTTCTTTCTTGTTCCACACGCAGGACATATGTATAGC
>MEHH01000032.1 GCA_001940755.1 Candidatus Heimdallarchaeota archaeon AB_125 | reverse complement strand
ATCAGCTTTGAACATCGCAAAGGAAGACAAATTGTTTAATTTTGAAATAAAGAATCTATCCTATATGTATCCAGATTCTGACAAAGGTATCAAAGACATCAGTTTTTCAATTGCTAAGGGTTCATTTACAGTAATAACTGGTAGAATTGGTTCAGGCAAGACAACTCTTCTTCGAACCTTAATTGGTTTGTTGCCAAAGGATGAAGGTGTTTTATTATGGAATGGAAAAGAAGTAGAAAAACCAGATAACTTCTTTGTACCTCCAATAACTGCATATACATCACAAGTTCCACGACTCTTTAGTGAAACAGTAAAAGAAAATATTCTCATGGGATTACCTGAAGAATCTGTAGATATAGAAGATTCTTTGAAATTAGCTGTAATTGAAAAGGAAATACAAGAGCTTGAAAAAGGATTAGATACAGTAATTGGTCCAAAAGGAGTAAAACTATCAGGTGGTCAAAGACAACGATTAGCTGCAGCAAGAATGTTTGCAAGAGATTCAGAGATTTATATTTTTGATGATCTTTCAAGTGCTCTTGATGTTGAAACTGAACAGAAACTCTGGAAAAGAGTTTTTGATAGAGGTGGAATATCAACTTGTCTAGCTGTTTCTCACCGTCCAATTGCACTTCGAAGAGCTGATAATGTTATCGTACTCAAAGATGGTAAAATAGATTCTCAAGGCAAACTGGATGATTTATTAGAAACCAGTGCGGAAATGCAACGACTATGGGAAGAAAAGATTGTCAAAACTACCACTGATTCTCTTGTAACCCATACAGATTAAATAATTGTCAATTTTCTAATTTAGTTATCTACCAAAATAAGGAGAAAAGGTACATGTTTTGGTCACAACTTGTGTTGTTTCTTTTTAAATATAGATGAGAGTAATTGATTAGAAACAAGTAATCAGGTGATTATAAATGGGAAAAACAGTAGTCAAAGAAGACGAAAAAATAGATTTAACCCAAGTAGATGGTGATTTAGAAGTACAAGATGGAGCAACAATAAATGTTCCCAAAAGTGCTGAAAGATTAACCATTATTGGGAAATTAATTAGTAGAGGAGATATCTTAATTCATGGAGCAGTTAGTGCTGCTGAAATTAGACACTCCGGTGGTTATCTTGAAATTAATGGCAATGTTAAAGCTGAAGAAGTAAAAGTGCATAGTAGAGGTTCAAGAAATGGATCAAAGTTGATCGTTATTGGTTCTTTAGAATGTGATGAGGCAGTAATTGAAGGAGCTTTAGAAGTAGACAAAGATCTTACAAGCAATGAGGTAGAGATAAATGGGGCTTGTACAGTACATGGTTTAGCAAAAATCAAAGATTATGAAATAAATGGATCTGCTAAACATGGGATGGATTTAGTTACAGAGGAACTTGAAGTTAATGGTTCTTTGAAAGCTCAAGCTAATGTATCTGTAAGTGGTTCTTTCCAACAATCTGGTTCAGCAAAAATTGAAGGATTATTAGAAACTCCTGAAGTAGATGTAAGCGGTTCTCTACGTTGCTATGAAATAATAGCTAATTCTGCTGAAATAAGTGGTTCTGCAAGAATAGAAATAACTAAAGTAGAAAAGGAGCTGACTATCAGTGGTTCGTTCAAATGCACAGGAAGTGTAGTATCACCTAAAGTTAGTTGTAGTGGTGCTTGTGGATTTGGAGATGATTCAGTAGTTCAAAAACTAACATCTAATGGTGCTACTAAAGTAGGAGATAATTTCAAATTTGACACAATAGAAGTCAATGGAGCATTCAAGATTGATGGTGATGCAGTTGGTAAAGAACTTACAGTAAACGGTTCAACTTCAGCTGAAGGAAATCTAAAACTTGAAGGAGATTTAAAGGTTAATGGATCATTAACAGCTTCTATGCTTGAAGCTAACGAGATTAAAGTTGAAGGTGGTTTAGTAGCTCAAGAAACTACTGCAAAAAGTGTATATGTTGGTGAAAATTCCAGAGTAAGAGGAATTCTAAAAGCTGATACAGTTGAAGTAGATGATGGAGGAAGAGTGGATCACATTATTGCAAATAAAGTCAAACTAGGTGAAGATACTAAAATCGGAAAACTAGAAGCAAGTGATATTGACGCTGATCCATCTGCGAAATATAAGTAATTTAAGCAAACCTTAGAGAAGGATGGGCTTCTTTTAAGGCCCAAACTTTTTATTCTAATGATATCAATTTAGATTGGTTGAGAGAAATGCCAGTAAGTAATAGAACGAGATATGATATCTATGCAGATGTAATCTCAGCTCTACAATTTTATGGGGAAGCTGGCATTTCGCAAATAGCTAGAAGAGCAAATTTACCCATAGACAGAGCTAAAGGTATCATTCAATTTATGTTGTCTAGAGGTCTTATGGTTATGTACGAAAATCCAAAAAAGAGACCAACTATAATCTATAAGAGTACATCAAGAGGCTATCAATATCTTGAAATGTACAAACAGCTTTCACGAATGGTTGTTGAGATAACAGAAGATGAGATGGAATTTGGAGAAGACTTCAAGATATAGAAGCTACGTCTTACTCATCAAAACTATTTTATTAAAATCTGAAAATAACAAAGTGTAATGTTGAAGTTTAGAAAATTCTCTGCAGAAAACTGGGCTGATTTCTTAGAAATAAGTAAAGAAGCCTTTGCACGAGAGGGACTACAAAAAGAAGGATTTCTTCAATCAATTGATAAAGAAGGATTTATTGGAGCTTTTATTGAAGATAAACTCATAGGTTATCTTCGATTAATGATTCACAGAGAGTATGGTCATTTAGGTCAAATTGCAGTTACTAAACTTGAGAGAGGAAAAGGGTATGGTAGCAAATTAATGGAACATGCTATTTCATATTTCGAATCCAATGAAATGGACAGAGTGGGTTTGTATGTAGAAACTAAAAATGATATTGCAGTAAAATTATATGAAAAATATGGTTTTGAAAAGCAATTTGAATCCTGGAATTTTTGGATAGAGGAAAATCAATATGTGCAAATGGAAGAGAAAGGTCACAGATTTGAAAATGCGGAATTGAAAATTCTAACTTCTCAGGACTATGAAACCGTTGTTAACACGTTCCCTAATATTAACAAAGAAGAACTTAAATCTCATCTGACTGATGAACAAAGCGTAGGTTTTACAGGTGTTGAATCTATTCCTCTTGGTTTATTTGTTGATAATAAATTACAAATCTATGGTAGATTCAATCCGGAATTTCCTGGATGTAGACCATTTCTTGTATTAGACACAAAATATTTTGAAGAATTCATTGCTAGCTTGAAACCTTTTAAGAAAAAAGATTTCATTCGCCTAACTTTTGATAAGGATAGCTATTTAGCAAAATTCTTCCAAGAGAGAGATTACATACTCTGGCATCACTTGTGGTTTATGCAGAGAGAACATAAAGAATAGTATGAATCTTCTCATTTTTTTGGAATTTTGGGGCTTTAAATAGTATTCTTAAGATTAATAGATAGATGGAAAAGGAAAGTACCAAACAATTATATCAAACAACAATTAGGGAAAAATATCCTAGTTATAATTATGCCATACTTTTTTTGGATTCAGATAATATAAGTCAAAGAAAGATAGGTTACTCTCTTTTAGCTCCATTATTCAAAACGCTACCAAGAGAACTACAAGAATATATTAGGTTCATCTGGGAGATTGATTCTGAAAAATTCAAAATGCCTCGCTCTTTTGTTAAATGCTGTGAAAAAATATTCGCTGAATGAATATCTTTCAATTCTATTATTTTTAGAAATGATACTCTCACTTGTTAATCTTATGTGCCAGCAAAGCTCATTGCTCCAGAGTTAGAACATTATTTATTTATCTAACCAATTTCAATTCACTGCTCACTATTTCACACTTTAAGAACTAAGTGAGATATCCTTCATAGAAATTATACAACTTATCAAAATTAACATTTTTGGTAAAGGATATCCAGTAATGCTTAATAAATTGTTAGAGTAACTCCAATTAAAGTGTGTAACAATGAAGGATATACCTAACCAATCTAAACGAGTGTTACCAAAACCTCACTCTCAACCAACATTTACTCTCACAGTGAAAAATCTGCGAATTCCCATGAGAGATGGAATTCGTCTTTACGCAAAGGCATGGTTTCCTGAAGGAGAAGGACCATTTCCTGCTGTTATTAATTATGATCCATATCGTTCTTCTGATTGGCGAACCATGTCACGTGGAAATTTCTTTCACTTTCTAGCTAGACATGGATATGTTGTTCTACATTTAGGAGTACGAGGGACAGATGGTTCTGAAGGTATTGTCACTGATGAATATCCTCTACAGGAACAAAAAGATGGTTATGACGCCGTTGAATGGTTAGCTGAACAATCATGGTGTAATGGAAAGGTAGGAATGATAGGTACCTCATATGCAGGATTTACAGCTGTTCAAGTCGCAATGCATAAACCACCTCATCTAAAAGCAATAGTTCCCCTTTACGCTACAGATGATCGTTATACAGATGATGTACATTATGACGGTGGAGCTTTGTGTTCTTTATTTGATTTAGCTGGATGGGCTACTATGATGGTTTCGATGAATGCTTTACCCCCAGCAGAATGTATTGGTGAGGATTATGATAAAGTATGGAATGAGCATCTAGAAGGTAATTCTCCCTATCAATTAAATTGGTTAGAGAATCAAACTGATGGTTCATACTGGAGACCAGCATCATTGAGATCAGGTTTCGATCTAATAGAATGTCCAACGCTTATTATTGGAGCTTGGAGAGATTTCTATCGGAACAGTGCTTTGCGAATGTATGAATGTCTAACTGTTCCCAAGAAGCTACTAATGGGACCATGGGGCCATGTTTTTCCAGATTGGGGATATCCAGGTCCTTCGATTAACTATATGCCACAAATTGTTCGATGGTTTGATCATTGGTTAAAAGATAAAGATACAGGTATGATGGAAGAACCTGGTTACACTGCATTTATGAGAGAATCGAGTTTTACAAAACCTGATTTCAAAGGAGGATCTGGCTATTGGGTAGAGTTAGAAAAATGGCCTTTAGACAATATTAGTGAAAAGAAGCTTTTCTTAGGTTCTGAACAAAAATTGGAATCAGAAATCAAAGGTGAAGGTAGTGATGAATTTTCTTATCATGTGGCAGTAGGTATGGGGAATCCAACATGGCACATCAATGTTGTAAAAGGAGGAAAAGAAGAACAGGAATTTGATGAGAGGAAATCCTTAGCTTATACCTCACAACCTTTAGATGAAAGACTAGACATAATGGGACGACCCCAATTAGAACTAACCTTCTCATCTACAGCGCCGATTGTTAATTTAGTTGTGAAATTATTTGATATTGCACCTGATGGAAGTTCAGATATAATAACTTGGAGTGTACTTAATTTATCTCATAGGAATTCTCATACTGAACCAGAACCATTAACCCCAGACGAGAAGGTAAAATTAGATATAGAATTTGATGCAACCTCTTGGATCTTTCACCCAGGACATATGATAAAAATCTCCATAGCAAGTTCAGACTTTCCGAATATATGGCCCTCACCTTATCCCGCGGAAAACACTGTTTGGTGGGGAAAAGGACACAAATCTTGCTTAAAATTACCAGTTATACCTGAAAGTGATCCTGAAGAAGCCCGATTGTTTGGAGAAATAGAAATGCCAATGGATGTTTATAAAATCAATTACACCCCTGCTAAATCGAAATTATCCTATGATTTCCTAAGTGCAACAACTACTTTTCAATTTAACCAAAGTCAGGAAGGAAGCTTATCTGAAGGCGGAATATCCTTAACTTTTAATGATAACTCATCATTTTCCGTTTCAGATAAGAATCCAGCAAATGCTTTTTTGAAGAATGAACATGATATTCAGATAATCACTAGAAAATCAAACAGTCGAGCTATAACAAAAGCTCTACTTGAAAGTGATAAGGAAAATTTTCACGTGAGTTATGATCTAGTTGTAACAGTAAATGATAAAGAGAAGTTCAAACGTATTTGGTCAAAATCATTCAAGCGAAATCTTGTTTGAAATAAAGAAAAAGTAGAAGTAAATCTTACTTCTTTCTTCTTTTAAAAACATAAGCAAGTAAAGGTATAACCATTATAGTAATTGATGTTGTATAGAAGTTTATTGAAGTTTCTGATGCTCTTAGCTCTACATTGTAAAATGAGATCACAGTTTCTGTGCTATATGTCTCTCCTTCAATAATCTTAACTTCATGATAGGCACTTTCTATTAAGGTTCCGCCCTCTGTAAATCGTAATATCGCAGTAGCATTATACTGACTGTAGGGAGTAAAAGTAGAGGGTTGATGTATGAACACTTCGTGACGATAGATGACATTAGCGAGATTAAATTCAAGTTTCCATTCATAAACAGGTCCTTGCTCTTCTGTATTTCCAGGAAATCCCTTTATGCCTGTAATCTGATAAAAAGGAACTGAATCAATAAAATCTCCAAAGGTTATGTTCATTGTGGGGAGCCAATCAATTTGTCTATCCCGATCACTTACATTTGCAAGAACAATGTTAAAGAGATCCCAATCAGGTTCAACTACAAACGTAAATGTATCTCCTAACATATAGAAGTCTGTTAACCTTGACTCATTGGTTGAATAATCCATGTTATATTGGAAGTGAAAAAGTTGATCTATTAATAGCAAACTGGTGTTACTAGTATCATAATCCATATCGTAAGGGAACAAACCCCATGGGATACTCACATTTAATGAAACTTCCTTAGATATTTCATCAATATCTGTTAAAACATACTTGTACTCTGTTTCTATAGAAGATGTAACTGCGTCTTGTACTTCATCAATTTTGTTCACTGTGATATCCTTTTCAGAGTAAATATAAGTATAATAAAATACGTCTCCAACTTTCCAATCTCTTGTAGTATAAGCAGTCGTTGTAGAAACACTGCAAAAAAGTATCGCAATTAAAATAGAGTTCAAAATGAAAAGTCTAGCTCTTGAATTCATATTATCATGGAATTTTTGTCTTATTGAATATTTAAGGAAATAGTAAATTTTCGCGGAAGAACGAAATGGGATGGATTTACTTCTCGGAAACTTGGAATACGTTTTCTTACACACTCTAAATTTGAAGAATGCTTTTTATTCAACCTATTTTGTAAGAAGTGTATAAGTGGTAAAAATGAGTAAGGTAGATAAAACTGAGAAGAAGGGATTAATTGTCATTGGGGGAGGAATGACAGGATTGACTTCTGCAGTCACTTGGGCTCGCTTTCATGACACTAAAAAGGAACCTGTATTAATTATTGAAAAAGAATCAAAAACAGGAGGATTTGTAACTTCCTACAGACGTGAAGGCTATATTTTTGATACTAGTCAAATAATTCCAAATTGTAATGATATGTATGACCTTCTGGGAATAGAAGTAGATCTTAAGAGATTCAAGGGATATTATACAAGAATTTTTCTTGTCAATCCTGAAACAGAAAAAGTAACAAAAGTAGAATTGCCTTCAGGGGTGGAAGTCTTCAAAAAGAAGCTGATGAAGGAATATCCAGAAAATGCAAAAGAGATAGAAGCTTTCCTTGACCACTCAAGAGCGATGTATCTAGAACTCTTTAAGTTGAAAACAGAACCTTCTTTTCTGGAATTATTGAAGACAATCGTTTCTTGTCCAAAAATTGTTAAACATGGTTCCAAAACTTTCAAGGATTACTTTGATCAATTCGGTATTACCAACCCTGAAGTAGTAGAAATTTTTGATGCGTTTGCAGCTTTTAGTGGCTTACCAGGTGATAGAGCAGCAGCACTAATGACACTTGGTGCAATGAATTCAGTACTTGACAATGCCTACAGACCAACAAAGGGCTTCATCGAATTAACTAAACAATTTGAAAAACGGTATAAGGAGCTAGGAGGAGAACTGCTTCTAAATACAAAAGTAGAGAAAATTTTAGTGGAAAATGGCGAGGTTAAAGGTGTTCAACTTGAAGGTGGAAAGAAAATTTACTCTGATTATGTAATAACAACTATCGACCCAAAAGTAGCTATGAAAGAGATGGTAGGATTAGACAAAATAAGAGAAGTAGATGAGAAATTTGCAGAAAAAGTAGAACAAGTAAAAATGTCCCCGTCTTCAATAAACATAGCTCTAGGCCTAGATGACAAGCTTGATCTTGAAGGATTAGGTATGGATTGTGGTTATAATGTTGTTACTACAGGTGGAGAATCATTTTCTAAATTGTTTGATGAATATGAAAAGGGAAACATGGCGTTTACAGAAAAACAATTCCACATGGGAGTAATATGTCCATCTTTAACTACAGGTGGAAAACCAAATATCACTATTCGTGTTGTTCCAGTAGGACTAGGTGATTGGGTAGAATTAAGAGAAAGCAAACCAGAGGAATATAAGAAGAAGAAGGAAGAATTATCTGATTTCTTTATTGATTTAGTTGAAAAATATCTAATCCCAGATCTGAAAAAGCATATTCTAGTTAAAGATGTTTCAACACCAGCAACATATGCTCGATATTCGGGATCACCAACAGGATCAATATATGGTATGGCACCTTTCTCAGACAATTTTGGTAGAACACGTTTGAAAATGCGTACACCAATCAAAGGATTATTTCAACCACTCTTTTCTCATGGTATTTTTGGAAGTATGTTAGGAGCTTTGCAAGTAAATGATATGATACTCAATCGAGAGATATTAGGAGGAAATGCTCGTTTAAATCCAGAAGAATAGAACGTTAATGGTGGGGACTGGGTGATTTGAACACCCGACCAATTGGTTTCTTCGTGGTTCTTTGCTTAAGCAAAGTTCTCTGGAGCCAACCACTCTACCGGACTGAGCCAAGTCCCCAACCGATTGCTCGTTTTTTTCTCACTTTATATTCTTTTAAGGTTTTCTAATCATAGCCCAGTTAATTATTTCTGTATCTAATATTTTTGTTTCATCTAAAACCTCGAAGCCTAAATGCTCATACAATCCTACATTTCCTTCAAAATTCGTTTCAAGAAAAACAGGATATCCTTCTTTTGCTGTTCTTTCTAGCATTGGTTTGATCAGTTTGCTCCCAAATCCTTTCCCTTGATATTCTGGTGCTATTCCTATATTTGCTAAATACCAATGGGGTTCTTTCACTAATTCTTTATGAATCTGGGTGATTTTACTAGTAATCTGTTCTATTCTTCTGGGGGATAACTTTCTTTCATCTTTCTGCTTCGCTAATGCCATACTCATTTTTAATCCACCAGATAAGATTGTTCTCCACATACCCATATGCTCTTTGCCAGGAGGTAACCACTTTGCGACACCCTCTATTTTATCTGAAGGAGAATATACTTCACCATACCGTAACCCATCTTTTGTCAAGAACCTCCATAAAATGGGTGTAAATAGTTTTCTTTCATCTTGATTTGGGTAAATTAATTTAATCAAAGGATCTTCATGAAATGCCCTAGTTAAAACCGTTGTAGCTTCATCAACATCTTTCTTCTGAATTAAATATAATTTTTTTGACTTCATTATTCATTCGTGTGTTGATTCTTATTTAAGGATTATTTATACAATTTAGACCAATCATGTATAATCTGCTTTAAAGAAATAAAACTAATAATCTGCAGATTATGCTTCTTCTTCTTTTCAAATTGCACAGTCGAAAGTAAACTTATATTAATTCCCCTCTCCCCTTTTAACTCGATAATAATGGTTAAAGCAATTGTGCTCTATAATTCTCACACTGGTAACACTGAAAAAGTTGCAAAAAAAATCGCTGAAGGACTTGGAGTAGAAAGTTTTGATAAGAAGAATATTCCTGATCTGAAAGATTATGATTTAGTTGTTCTAGGTTCTTGGGTTATCATGGGCAGAATCAGTTTTGGTGGTGCTAGATACTTAAGAAGAATTCGAAGAAAACTAGCCGGTAAGAAAGTTGCTCTTTTCTTTACTAGTGCTGGTCCAGATGAAAATCACTGGAAGACTGAAAACGAAGCTCCTAGAAAAATAAAGGAAATTATGTTTGAATCTATGACCAAAATTGTAAACAAGAATCAAAACGTTACTATTCTTTCTGAACGTTTCTACTGTACTGGAGTTATATCGATGTTTGGTAAGGTACAAGACAAAGAAGGTCATCCTACAGATGAGGAATTAGAACTAGCTAAAGCATTTGGTGAGCAACTAAAGGATCTTCTATAAGCTTAGAATACAAAAAAGAAAAGGTTGAGATTTGGAGGTAATTTCAACTAACTATTTTTTCTAGTTCATCTACAAATCGTTCATATTGTTTCATACCTTTCTTCCAGAAATCTGGTTGAGTTATATCTAATCCCATTAACTCTCCGAATTCTTTGGGTGATTTACTACCTCCTGCTTTCAAGATGGCCTTAAGCTTTGGTATGAAACTTTCGCCTTCTTCTAGGTATTGTTGGTATAAAGCATAAACAAACATCTGTGCGAAAACATATGGATAATTATAGAATCTGAAGTTGGATATGTAATAATGGGGTTTCATAGTCCATTCCCAATTCATCTCATCAAACCACTCAACAGCATCACCATAGATTCTGTCTCTCGCAGTTGTCCAGAGTTTTGAAATTGTTTTACCATCAAGTAGTTGTCCATTTTCTATTGTGTCATACATACTCTGCTCAAACCATACTCTTGCACTCACTTGAAATGTCGCCATTCCTGCACCGTCCAATACTCTTCCTAGAATAGCTTTCTTCTCTTCATTTGTTTCTGCTTTTGATAATAGAAGATCAGTTAAGAGTAATTCTCCAAATATTGATGCAACTTCAGCTATAACCATTGGATAACTAGCACTAGCATATGATTGCTCTCTAGTTACTAAGTATCCATGAACTGCATGTCCCATCTCATGCGCTAAAGTATAAACATTTGATAAAGCTCCTGAAAATGATTGGAGTATAAAAGATGTTTTTCCATTATACCATGTAGAGCAAAAGGCTCCATTGCGCTTACCAAATCTTGGACTTGCATCAATATGGTTTCTCTCAAACATATCCTTTGCTACTGAATGGAAATCTTTATCGAATTCACCATAAGCTTCAAGCAGTAACTCTTGTGCTTCCTCCCAAGTGTATTTTTTATTGGATACATCTGGAAAAGGTGCTACTATATCCTCGCAACCTAATTTTGGAAGATTAAGCAATTTAGTTTTAAGATTAAGATAGCGTCTGTATAAAACTGAGTGCTCATCAATAACTTTCATTAGATTATCTATTGTTTCTTGATCAACGTCATTATCAATTAGGCTTTGATGCATAGGAGAATCATATTTTCTTCTTTTAGTAATTTTTACCCAATCACTGCAAACATTGCGCATAGCAGATGAAAAAATCTCTTGATCTTCCCCTAATAATCCATAAATTGCTTTATTTGCTGAGGTTCTAGTAGCTTTATCAGGATGAGTAAGTAATCCATTGGCATCTCCGTAAGAGAGCTGTTTCATCTCTCCCTCTACTTCTACATCAAACATTCTTGTGTTTAACCATTTAGATTGCAATTGCTGCCAACCAACAACTCCGTATTGGTCCTTTTCAATGATAATCTGTTCTTCTATTTCTGATAAGTTGTGAGGATAGGATCTGGTAATTATTTCTAGAAAGTGTCTATAATCTTCGAATCTTGCATCTTGAATAATCGATTGATTTTCATAAACATATTTTGCTACATCAATTTCCAAAAAGGCTAGCTGTTTTTTGATTTCAGCAGCAAATTCTTGAGTCTTATTGTTTAATTCTCTAAAGCTAGGATCAGTCATATTCCCAGAAAAAGATAATCTAGCAAACTGGTTTACCTCTGACAGATTAGCCTGAAAATCCTCTTGCTCTTTTATTAGTTTAAGTAAATCTTCAAAAGTAAACTCAGGATAGTTTATTTTTCCTTTATATTTATTAACGAAATCTTCAGATTTCTTTTCTAATTCTTTCATTTTTGAAGCTATGTGGGGATCATCTGTGTTCTTGAACATCTCCGATAAATCCCAAGAGATATCTTTCTCACTCATATTAATCAAATTATAGGAAAAGTACTGATGTATAAAACTTACCTAATATACAGAAAAACATTGAATTATGCAATGTAATAATTTTTATCTTCGTAGATGAACCCTATAATATTTTCACCTACTTGTTTATTCAAAGGTAATCGCTCTAAATTATCATCAAAATTCTCGTAATTGTCTAAAGCCATTATTACAACGCTTTTACCATCAGATGAAACAAAAAGGAATTCACGCTCAACAACAGATTTTGTTAGTTTCTTTCCTCTGTTTTCTATTCTCTTTCTATCAAACCTTTTCTGTTCATGGTTATCAAAAGCTTCAAGTTTCATTTGTTTTTCTGTGATTTGTTTAACAAGCCACATTTTGTTTTCGAATTCTAAGATATCTCCAGAAGAATATTCAGGTAGTCTAACTAAATAGGTATTTTTATAAACATCCACACCGTCTCTAGACTTTGTTTTAAGTTCATAAGCAACAGTCATTTTCCCTGCTGTAGCATTCTTTATTTCCCTACCTAAAGTTTCAGCAAGATATTTTGTACTTACTTTACATGTAAAACCATCTGCATCTGTTTCTGGATCTATTATATAAGACATTTTAGCGTCTACATATCGTAACATCATTCGATCTATGATATCTTCTATATTCTCTTCCTCTGTTTCAGATAGTTTACGATTTTCTCCTCGAACTTGTAGAATAGCTTCAAAATACCCAGACTTGTGTTTGTTGCACAAATCACAGCTTGTTCTAATTATCTTAATTCTTGTTAGATGACTTTGTTCGAACTCGCTGAACTCCTCATAAGGTTTAGCGCTAATTGCTGTTTTTAACTCAAATTCCTTAACCCCATAGTTCATGATTTTAGATTCTTCAATATCATCTTCGAATTCGTAATCATAATCAATATCGGTGTATATTTTCTCCAAAATCTTTCGCTCAATAATTTCTCTCATGACAGTTTCCATGCTCTCCTCTTTGTTCCAAGTATCTACAACGGCTGCCTGAATCCTTATAGACAAACAAAGAGGACATATTTCAACATTGATTTTCTTTTGCACTTGAATATCTAAAGGATTCTCTTTTATGAAACATTTCTCACAAAGATTATCTAGAAATGGGCCTTCTTTTGTTCCACATACAGCACAGAAACGACCACTTTGCGAAATTTTTCTCACCTACTTAGATTTCCTTCCCTCTTGTAAAATAAGAGTTTTTTTACTTATGATATTAATATGGCATGACCAATTTTTTCACTTTTCTTATTGGGATTTTTCAACCATAAAATAGCATCTTCATGTATCATACGGTACTTTACTAAAAGCTTGATTATGTTGATCCCGATAACATTAGCTGAGGTACAATACTTAACAGCATCCAACAATTCTTGTTGTGTTACTAGTTCTTCTCCGTAAAATTTAGGACTAACCTTTATTTTTACACCATGACTATCTAATTCCATTTCCATAACTTCTTTGTCGCAAGCAGCAACTAATCTTTCATTATTCAATTCAATTACTTTCATGAAAAAGACTGTCATTTTTAACCAACTCTAATTGCTATTTTCTAAGAGGTTTGACTGCTGATGACGCACCACAAGCATCACATCTTTTCATCAAGATTCGTGATTCGGTGATAAATTTAGTATCAGGTTTTTCACATTCTCCACAAATAACGTACTCTTTTACGTATCTTTCCAATAGAGTTTGCAGTGTTGTCTTAGCATGTTTTCCAGCAAATACAGCTCTTGTTCCTTCCAGTGTTACTGAAGTTGCGAGCTCTCCCGCCATATATTTGAGGAAGTGGTTAGCTTCTCTATCAATTCCAGTTAAAACATCTCTTATGTTAACAATGAAGGTTTTATTTCCTTCAACTACGGAAGCAATTTTGGGTATCTCAAAACGTGATTGCTCAAACACTTTTTCAGGCAATTGACCTCGTGCTCGATCAAATAAATCTTTATAGCTCATCTTTGTACCTCAACTTCATCTTTATCCTATCCTTTTTGTTTGTTTCGTTCTGGAAGTCTTTCAAATCTAAAAAAGTCTTAATTAAACAAAAACTATTTTAAGCTACTCCCTTTCTCTGATTTGAGGTAAAGACTTGAGTCATAGAAAACCCACTAAACCAAAAAAGAAGAAAAAGGGTACAGGAGCTAGAGATTGGGTCACAGCTGATTCCGATGCCATTAGAGCACGACTTCCTAAAGAAGGAGAAATATTCGGAATAGTCCTACAAATATTAGGGGCCAGTATCCTCCTAGTTAAGTGCTTAGATGGTTTTACAAGACAAATACGCATCCCTGGCAAATATAGAAAAAGACTCTGGTGCAGAGTAGGTGATATTGTTATAATTATGCCGTTTTATGGTATGAATCCAGATGAAAAGGGTGAATTAGTACACCGTTTCAGGAAAAATGAAGTTCGGTGGTTAGTAAACAATAAGCACATTCCAGAAGATTTCGCTATTTAGACAATTGTTTTTCAACTAACCAAATTTTAATTTTTAGTATTTTATATAATTTCTAAACTTAACAATAGTTTTATTTAGCTTTTATCACATATTATAAGTGAAAGCAATTATCTTTCATCGCCTCCTAGAGAATATTTCTCTGTGTCGATAAAAACTCGCTCTCAATTCAAGTAGAAGTGATAAATATGTCAGATAATGATATGGGAAAGTTTGACAAAAGGATTGACAAAGAACGTATCCGAGAAAAGGATATAGATTCGCTTAAAGTAATTGAGAGCGTTTTCGATTTTCAAACTAGAATGCTTATTGTCAAATTAATGAACAATGACATCATTAAAGACATAGGATTCTGCGTGTCAACAGGGAAAGAAGCCAATGTTTATCATGGGTTTGGTTATGAGAACGAGGAATTAGCGATTAAGATTTACCGTACAACGACTGCTGAATTTAAACGAAATTGGATGTATGTTGAAGGAGATCCACGATTTAAAGGGTACAAAAAAGGCACTTACTCTTTCATTTACACTTGAGCGAGAAAAGAATATAAAAATCTAAAA
>MEHH01000031.1 GCA_001940755.1 Candidatus Heimdallarchaeota archaeon AB_125 | reverse complement strand
ACTATGTTTTCATGAAGGAAAGATATTACTAATCAAATACAATTATGGTTTGAATAAAGGAAAATGGAATTTACCAGGAGGGTATGTTGATCTGGGAGAAACACTTTCATCAGCTATTGAACGAGAAGTTCTAGAAGAAACTGGTGTTCATACGCAAGCTGTTGATTTGACACTTATACGACACATGAATAATGAAAAGAAAGATAGAGGTTTAATTTCAGATATTTATATTGTTTTCAATTTAGAGTATAAAGGAGGGGAACCTGTTGCAGATAGTGTGGAAACTTCAGAGGCTGTATTCATCCCACTCGAGGAAATAACAAAATATGACCTATCTAATCTAAGCAAGTATATAATTGAATACAAAGTTGATAAGAAGGGCTTTCCTCTTTTGAGTTATATTCCTGATAAACAAATAAAGGAACAACTGAATATCGTAAATTATGAATTATATGGTTAAAATCATTTTATTTTCTATGTTTTCTAAAAATTCAACAAAGCAATAGTATTATTTTTCGAAGACAAATCAATTCAAGTTAAAACTTGTGAAATGTAAAGAGTTCGATTAATACAGAAGATAAGCCTTTTATTCAAGTTCAATATTCTCATTATCACGAATGCAAGAAGACATAGAGGCGGTTCTGGAAAGACAAACAGTCTTAGGTAAATTTCTCGATAGATTAAACTATCGGACACTCCGCTACATATATACTTTGATGAACAAGATGTTATCCTCTATTGACCGCTTTCTAAGTTCGAATGAAGACAGCATTTATACGTTGAGAACAGCTCTTCTATCGTCTATGTCAATGCTTGCAAGAACATTTTATCAAAGCTCTTTAGTCGATTATCTTCGTTCTGAAGGCAGAACAGCTAGTGAATTCGAAGAGGAAGTTGAAAGAGCTTATCTGAAAGGCATGAATGAGCGCGAAATTATCATCCAAAAAATAGAAAATATGTTGGTTAGAGGAGGAGAGTTGCTTGAATTAAAAGAGATTATTAACAAATCTTGGCAGGACATCTATTATAGAACTTCCCCTGAATCTTCAGCAGAAGAGAATCTTAGAAATAACCTATCTTTAGTCATGGAGAAGCAGGATGAATACATATCTCTTCATAAATCAAACATTGATAGATTAGAAAGTCAAGAGACACAAAAGGACCTAATTAAACAGATAACTGACTTATCTTATCATGCAATTGATCTTGGTGATAAAGCTCAGATGACCTTGCATGAGCTACTTGACATATGTATCATACCTCTTGTTTCAATTTATGAAGATGAGTCCTCAAGTGCTGAAAAAATCCTTTCACAAATTCAAATGCTTGAATCAAAATCTAAGGATGTTCTTAGCGAAGATGAAATAGGAAAGTTATGCGATGTTCTATCTTGGGGATTGGATGATATTAGCAGTTTTGACGACCTTGTTAATTTGGGTAAGGAATTAAGAAATGAATATGCATCTTTGCTCTCAGAATTCCTAGTATATTTAGTTGATATAGATCTTGGTATTCAAGAACTTGAATCATATGTCTTAGAGAGTTCTGAGTAGTATATGCTAAAAAGAAGGATTTTTATTAATAGTGCAGAGTTTACTATTGATGAGTTATAATTTGTTTCTAAACAGGGATTACTTAACTTTCTCTTGCGCGCACTTTGTAATTGGTGAAAATTTCTATGAACCTCTTCACGGGCACAATTATAAGATTTTAATCAATGTTTATGGAACCCAAGGAAAGGATAATATGGTAATAAATTTTCATGATATCAAAAAAATTCTAAAGCCATTTGTTGATTCTTTGGACCACTACGTATTAATTCCAACAAAAAATAAGCACATAAAAATAAGAGAGAAAGGAGATCAAATAATAATCAATATACCTCATCTACACAAAGAATATGAACTACCAAAAGCAGACACTATTTTACTGCCTATAGAAAACACAACCGTTGAGGAGATGAGTCGTTATTTTGTAAAACTTCTAGCAAATAACGAAGAAATCAAACGAGAAAATATCAGTCAAGTAACAGTTACTGTATATGAATATGAAGGGCAGGGTGTAACAACAGAGTTATTCCCAGTTCATGAATAAAAATAGGTTTAATCCTTGATGAAAAATATCTTTTGATCTGTATTTGAGCACCAATTTATGATGGATTTTGCTATAATGAATTTCTTTTGTTTTCGTTTTCTAGCTTCTTCATCAAGTTGGTTAGCTTTTGAATACTTTCCAATTTCTGAACCAAAATCAAACCCTATCAGACCTATTGCTGATGCAGACATTAGAGTCGACAAGCACACTATTCTATCCCCATCTGTGAATCCAAAGAAATTGAAAGAACCTGGAAGTGGGAGAGTTTGGGTTGTAATCAAAAACCCTCCTTTTGATATTTGATCTATGTTTCTTTTTACTGTGTTAATGTTATCTCCATGGATGTGAATAATGGGAACAGATCCCTTAATTTGTGCATCTAGTTGGTCAAGAATTATCCCATCTAAATCAGTAACTATAAAATGAGGAATTACTCCTTTTGAGACAAGATAGGAAGTTGCTCCATCGGCTGAAATTAATATATCGGATGGTTGTGAGTAATTTTCTAGATACTCAGAAAACTCTTCTTCTAAATTCATACCTGGTGCTATTGCATAAACTGTTCTGTTCTTAATCATATGAAGTAAATCATCTTCTGAAATATTGCTCGGATGTAGTTCTAGAATGTTTTTGAGTGCCTCAAAATCTTCTTCGCTATCAATTTTTAGAAAATCACAGATTAGAGGGTACCATTGTTCGATCCAAATTTGTAGTGAGAATTCTAGTTTCTCTAATTCGTAAAATGGAGATTTACTTGTGTCAAAGATCATTTATATCCTCTTCCTCACTGTCTAATTCTTCTATTGTTAAAGATCTCTTACTATGTATTTTAGTAAGTTCTGATTCATAACGGGTCTCAATATCTCTGAAGGAGATAAGTCCCATAATCGTTTTTTGATCAGCTCTATCAACAACTGGGAGGCATTCAACTCTAAAAGTACTGGTAATAAATTTCGTTAATATACCTCTTGCTCGTAATGGAGTTGATGTGTTCTTGTGTGATAGAACATGAGACAAACCAGCTCCATATACTTCTTTAAAACCAAAAAACAGGAAGATTGAAGTTATCCCTCCAACTATTAGATATTTAATATAAATAGGAACGTTGGATAACCAACTTTGCATGTTTACAACTAAACTGGTAAACAAAGCCATTAATACACCACTTATTCCACCAATAAGAAGTGCAAAGGGAAACCATTTCCTTGTATATTTCCAGTATTTCTTTACTTGGATACGAAATCGGTTTCTTAGTTTGAGAGGTTCTTCTTTCTCTTTTCTTTCTTCTTCAGTCACAAAATATTATTGAATTTTAGAGTTTTAACTTTATTTGTTATTTTATGAAGAACCAAAAAAACGTTTATCTTAAAGAAGAGGTAGCAAAAGAAGAAGAGTAATAAAGGTCTTAACTTGTCAAGGGCAAAGATTGATTAATTTCTATGTAATTCACATGATAGAGAACACCAATCAAGATCATCTTCAGCGGATTGTGCTTTTATATGAAGAAGAAACACAAAAAAACTCTTTCATCTATTCTTTTATTCGTATTTATTTTAACTGCTTTTACAGGTCTCAAAGTTGAGCTAAATGCTTTGCAAAATATAAACAAGAATACTGATTATCAAATAAACAACATTAGATTCATTTACACTGAAGACCAAGACAGAGTAATGGGTTTTCCATCTGATAAGTCGTATTCAGTGCAACCCTTTGTTCTTGATATTGATGATGATTCATTTTTAGAAACAATTATCGTTGGAAATATGGAAGGAATTGAGGGCAAAGTAATTTACATGGTTAAGAACGAAGCTATTGTAAGTGGTTGGCCATTAGAGCTTTTTTGGGAAATGAGAGATGTAGAAACTCTAGGGAGAATGGACCTAAATAATGGTACTGAACCAAATATTATTTTTCGATATGGAAAAGAGGGAGTATTAACAAATGAAACAACCGCTTTTTTTGCTGTAGATTCAGAGGGAAATATTAATCATTCGTGGGGATTCGAGCTCTCTGGTTCATTTGTTTATCACACAATATTTTCCGATTTAAACGATGATGGTGAAAAAGAGTTTGTTCTTTTAGATACGAATAGAACAGTTTACTATCTAGATCATTTAGGAAACAATATGACAAACTGGCCAATAAAAGTAAATGACTCAACAAATTTTATTCCACCTGTAGCAGAGGATATAACAAATGATGGGGAAAAGGAGATTATTGTTACAACAGATACAGGAACCGTTTATGCTTGGTTCTTGAATGGGTCACTAGTTGAAGGTTTTCCACTAAGTATCAATGTAACATATCCAGGAATAGAGGAATTTAGAGAAGCGCCTATGATTGGCGATTTCAACCTTGATGGCGATAAAGATTTATTTATAGCATCAACGGTGAGCTATTTGTACGGAATAACTCTAAATTCAGAGAATAATAAAACTTGGGAAGAAGTAATTCCTCTGCCTGTTTATACTTCTACACAAGGAATAGCATATGATATTGATAATGATGGATATTTAGAAATTCTTCAATTATATTCATCAGGACTAGCGATCTATAACGCAACTGAAACCATCAATCAGGAATTTTTATTCCTTGCTGGATCAAATTATTTTGGTTCTCCTGCAATTGCGGATTTGAATAATGATAATAAGGTTGAAATCATTGTTCTGAGTTTCAATTTTGTGTATATTCTTGAACACGATGGGAACCTTCTAGAACAAATACCTAATTGGGTCACTACAGCTGATAGAGTATCTCCTATAATTTATGACTTCGATGAAGATAATGAAATAGAAGTAATACATCTATCAAGAGATGGAGCACTTCTCATAAAGGAAACTAATGATTTTGGAATAGCACCTTGGATTCACACTTTGGGTTCGAAAACAAATGTTTTAAGTAAAGATTCAGATGAAGATGGATTGTTCGATTATGAAGAAGAAATCACAGGATCAGAAGTAAACAATAACGATTCAGATGGGGACACAATATTAGATGGACTTGAAATTAACCAGTACTTACTCAATCCTCTAGTTTCTGATATAGATGAGGATAGTGACAGCGACGGGTTGACGAATATTGAAGAAGTAGATATTTACGGAACGAATCTATTGAATCCTGATAGTGATGGAGATACTTTGCCTGATGGAGATGAAGTTTATGTTCATTCTACGAATCCTGCTATCTCAGATTCAGATGAAGATGGGCTTCCTGATAACTACGAGATACTTTACGATAGTCTTGACCCTAATAATCCAGCAGATGCACAGGAAGACCCAGATAACGATAACCTTGTCAATTTAGATGAAAGAGCTATTGGGACTCATCCCGAAGATCCAGATAGCGATGGAGACACTTTACTTGACGGAGATGAGATTGATAAGTATTATACTGACCCCCTCTTTCCTGATGCCGATTTTGACATGGATGGAGATGGTTTAACTAATGTTGAAGAAGTTGATATCTATGGCACCAACCCCTCAGATCCTGACAGTGATTTAGACGGTTATACTGATAAAGAAGAAATAAACGGTAAATCAGATCCTCTTGATCCAACCAGTATTCCGAAAGATAGAAATTATAAATGGATGTATAGTTTCATCGTTATAGTTCCTGTAACTGTTCTTTCTCCCATATATGTTGTTCGAAGATTGACTAGGAGAAGACTAATGAAATGAAATGTCCTTACTGTGGTTATACCAAAGTTGTAAATAAGGAGGGAAAAATGCGAGTCTTCACTTGCCCTCGCTGTGATTATCTCTTTGAGGAATCTGCTAGTAAGGTTATTTTAGAGAAAATTCTTTCCGTTCCTTTTTGCAGCATATTTTATACACCAATACTGCTAGTAATAAGCTATTATCTTTCTAAGTTAATCTATCAAGAGAGTAGTCTTCTGTCTTTTGGAGCACTATTGATGTTCATTATCTTATTAACAGCTTTTATTTTACTTTTCATTTTCTATATTACTTCTGGAAGAAGTTCCAGAGTTTTTATCGTTAAACCTACAAGTGATAGAAGTTTGTTTAACATATTAATGGCCAGTAATTCTCTTCTTAAAATCGCACTATTTTTGATAGTTTCCTCTATATTTGCTGGAATCTATTTCTGACACACACAACAAATTCAGTCAAAATAGACTATTTATTTCAAGTTGTTAAATTGAAAAATGTTCAACCTTATCAATTATGTATACAGAAAATTATTTTACCGAATTAGATTAAAAGAAAAGAAAAAAAAGAAAAAAGGGAATTAAAGTTTATTTCCTTTTACGATAGTATGCTAGAAATGCGGCAGCACCAATAGCTGCAACTATAGCCAAGACAGGGAATGGAGTTTTCACAATATCTACTTCATATCCAGCAGCTAATAACCATTCTTCTGATGCATCAAGATCGTAGTTATACTTGATGATATCATTGTAATAGAAGAATGCTTGTGATGGATAAATTGTACTATGAGCGATCCAAGCTTCACCTTCATAAATAACGGTGTTAATCTCGTCTCTGTCAATAGCATAGTTTAATGCTTTTCTTACAGCTATACCTTTTGTGTATTCTTCCTTACCAGCAGCATCTAGGTATTCTAAGTTGGCTGTTCCACCAATAAATGGTCGTCTAAGATTATAGAACATGAACAGCATTGAAGAATCAATATATGATTTAACTATGTATTGGGGATCTGATTGCATAATCTTTCTTTCAGTTGGGAAAGAACTTACACCACCAATATCTAGTTTTCCAGCTTTGAATTCTGCTAGTTCTGCGGAGGAATCAGGAATAACACGGATGTTGATATATTCAACGAAAGGTACCAATCCAGTATCACCTGTGAGTGCACCTATTCCATGCCAATAAGGACTTCTCTTTAGAACAGTAACGGCGTTCGCTATACTATAGTCGAAGCTGAATTGACCACAACCAAATGCTGAGTTACTGAATGCTCTCCATTGGGGAGTTTCATCCATATCTGGATATAATCCAGTAGTTTCAATACCACTTACTGTTTCCCATACATATGGGCTTGTTGAATTCAAGAAGAACTCTGGTAAGATTTCCCATGGTAATTTAGACCACATATCTGCGTATGGTTCGATTTCAGAAGTACTTGGATCTCCATCAATGTGGATATGGAAGGATAAATCATCTATTGGATCTTCATAGATATCTGATATCCAAGTATGATAATTAAGTCTGGCAGTGGTAATGTTGTTAGACCATGCTAGAAAAGTAAATACGGCATCAGTTGCAGTAACTTGATGACTAGTACCAGTACTAGCTAAACCATCTTTCAAACCGAGCATTAAGTCTTCACTTTCTAATGGACCAGAGTTAGCATCTCTAGCAGTTGAGTTATAGCTAGGATTCCAATAAATATCGTCTCTCAAATAGAATTGGAAGTGAGTTTCATCAATTTCTTCCCAATCATATATTAATCCATTTTTTGTTGGTGCATAATCTGGGTTCTGAACCATCATTTGTTCTAGCAGATAGGCTTGTACTGTTCCACTGGATCCATCAATTGAGAACAATGGATTCAAATCTACCCAATTTGCATCTGCAAAACTAAATTCATCCAAGCTTACTTGACCGCTGTGATATCCATCATATGTCATATATGGCATGGAATCACGGAGTCCCCATCTTTCGTCATACCCAAGGGTATTTGCCCACAAGGCATTATAAACTCTTGAGGAGGTTAATGGGAGAATTGGAATGATTTTGTCCATTACTAATTGTTGCCATTCATATAGATATGCTTGTCTGGCATCTGGGTCAACCATAGTTTCTTGTATTGTTTGATACACTTCTGATTCATTTTGGTATGGTATATCTGGTCCAAGTCCAAATACGTTTAGAGATCCTGTTGTATCCCAAACATCTTTACTACCTGGATACGCTCCACCACCACCAAGACGTACAATTCCTATGTCATAGTTGTGTGTAAGGTATAGTGTTCCTACAAAAACAGACCACTCTTCTACCTTAACTTCTATTTCAACACCTATGTCTGCTAAGTATTGTGCAATGTATAACGCGATGTCTGGCCTAACACCACCACCGTTTGTCTTGAGAACAAGATTTGCGATGGGGCCTTGAGCCTGCATTGTGTTAGCATTAAATGCACTCATTACGACAAGGCTAGATAGAATAAAAATTGCGATAAACGCTGATTTTTTTTTCATTTTTAAGCTCACCTAATTTTATTTTCTACGTCGCACAAAATATAGTGCGGCTGCTAGCCCAAGTATTGAGACACTTATAAGTATGCCGAAGTTCAAACCTGTTGATTCAGGTTGGGGTCCTATCCATAAGCTGAATATTGCTACGTCGGTTACTATTCTTGGTACTGGGAATCCATAATATAGTCCTAAGTCATCTATAGCCATTCCATATACAGTGAAGTATATGTAGTTCTGTCCATAGTATAGACCGTGCAAAATATTACTATCAGATACAAGTCCAATGTTATTCTCGTATGCTGCTGAAGTTTCGTTGTAAGATACGCCAGATGCATCAAGATAAGCTGATCCATTCCACATTAGTGCTGGTTGGTTATTCACTCTCCACATTGTTGTATGTGGTCCCATTTCATTGACATCGTTGTAAATAGCTCCAGCTCCTGACGAAACTAAATCTATGTCAGTTGTATCTGATGCGTAGTAAATAGCATGTATGTCATTGGTTACCTCAGATCCTTCAACACCTAAAACTAATTGTGTTTGATCTTGCAATGTAACGTTTGTTTCTGCAATTGGTCTTGGGTTGTCTAAAAATCCAGTTATTTCATATCCATTTAAAGGTAGATCTTCAGATAGAACAGCTGTTTTTGATACATCTACATTATTGAAGTATGCAAGTGCTAATGATGTTGGGATAACATCCTTGTTTTCTCCGACATAAAATTTCTTTTCATCAGTAGCATAATCCCAGCGCCATTCAGTGTGGTTTGCATCTGAAACAAGTTCAGCGGCTGAAATGGTTAAATAATGCCATCCTACATCTAGTTGTAATACAATTTCTTGATATGTTCCAAGATGATCTCTTAGACCCCAGTTGCTCATACCCATATCATACCCATCTAGTATAACATCAATCATTCCAGCAAATCTGGTTTCATTATATTTGACATTTCCTTCGTATCCTTCGGTTACGTTGTTTTCATCACAGTAGAACCAATCATTTGGTTGAACACCGCCGCCATATACGTCAGCGCCGGCACTACCACCCCATCCCCATGCTTCTATTGCAACATCGTATGAGAACGAGAAGTAGATATCATCGTTTTGACCGACGACAGTATTATCGTCTATAAATCTTTGGTCAAATTCAACCCAACAATATCCCATTTCAATATAATTTGTTGGTATATAGTTGACTGTGACTTCTACTTTGCTGTCAGTAGCTGCATTTGAAAGTGCAACAAAACCTACAGTAGATACTACAAAAAGGAAAATCAAAATTAGTCCTTTCTTATTCATTTTTTATTTCACCTTGCTTACTCTTGTAAGCTAATTTACCATTTTTTGCATTCTATAAAAGTATTATGCATTATATAATTACTATTAGTATACTAAGTGTAACAAGCCTAAATGAAAAAAAATGGATCAAATTTGAAAGAGAAAATGGCAAAACTTGAATATACGGTTTAAACAGAATTCTATTGCCTTAAAATTCTTCTTAATCTTTATTTGTCAGGTCATTGATTGTTTTCTTTACTTCATTCAAATCATTATGGAGGGTTGTGATTTTGTTTTCGAGTTCTTGAAGCATCTGAACAACTTTTCCTACAGATTCTTCTTCATCTGTTGCTTTAGCTAAGGATTCTTTTTTATCTTCAGTAACTTTATCAAATGATTGAACTTCCAGTTGTTCATCTTTTTTATCATCCCCAATGATTAATCTTCTACTCATATTTTCAAAGAGCTCAATAATATTTTCTCCAGTGAGTGCTGATGTTTCATATAATTCAACAGGAAAGCTCAAAGATTCTCTGAAGAGTTGGGCAACATTCTCTATATCTTCGGGTTGTATTAATCTATCGTCTTCAAGATCAATTTTATTTCCAATAAGATAAATATTTTTGATAGAGTTTTTAGCATAGTTTGCTGCTTCCTGAGCCCATTTATGACAATTTTCAAGTGATTTAGGATTAGTTACATCAAAAACTACAAGTGCACATTTACAGCCATGATAGAAAGATGATCTCATCCCATGGAATATTGACTGTCCTGCAAGATCCCATATGGTTAAAAGTACTGATTCACCCTCTACATTCACTTTTTGAGCAGCAAAGTCAGCACCAAGAGTTTTAAGATAATCAGCTCTAAATGATTTTCCCATATATTTTCTTCGAATCGAAGTTTTACCTACCTCTGGATCACCAATTAAAACAATTTTATATGCTCTTTTGGGTTCAAGTGACATACTATCCCTACCTTGTTTTTCTTTACCAGATTTTAATTCTTTTGAAGTATGTAATCTGCAGATATATAAATTGAACTGAAATCAATTCATTAAAATCTCAATCAGCTACTAGTAAACTACTAAATAATCTCAGGTAAAACTTTCTTATAACTTCTAGACTAGATAATTCTACATATTCATTTGAACCATGAACATTTCCTCCAAGAGGACCAAATTCAATAGAAGGTATCCCTCTAGCACTGAACCATCTAGAATCTGTTGCCCCTCCCATTTCTATAGGATAATGAGAAAGTCCCATTTCTTTAGCAACTTTTAAGCTGATTTTTACTAGCTTTGAATCTTTATCTGTATGAACTGGACTTGTGCTTCCCTTTGTCTCAATCACAGCATCTATTGCTGAATCATTAATAAATTTCTCAAAATATTTTTGAACATCATCCATTGATTTGCTCATAATTCTTAAATCCAGTTGACAAAGATGATGTTCTTCCTCATCTCTATAATAGTTAAATGTAAGATTTATCCCATAATCACTTGGATCTGAGGGGATATCTACGTCCTTAAGTGTATAAGCTGAATGTATAAACTTCGTTAGATTTTCATCATATTCATATTCTT
The DNA here is from genome assembly GCA_001940755.1 of Candidatus Heimdallarchaeota archaeon AB_125. GTDB lineage: Archaea > Asgardarchaeota > Heimdallarchaeia > Heimdallarchaeales > Heimdallarchaeaceae > UBA460. The sequence goes on along the minus strand of MEHH01000031.1, from coordinate 4,219 downwards.
GATTACTTTTCTCATCTGGAATGATATATTCGATTCTAATCTCTGATGGAAGAACATTATTCTTAACAAAATTACCTTTCAATGATTGAACCATATAGTTGTTTTTTCTTAAAAAATTAGAGGCTTTGTCCACACAGTGAGTATCAATGTCCTTCATGAAATATGCAGCATGCATTGTTCTATTACCAGCAATTTTTGTGGTAAAAATTCTGTTATTCTTTCTTCCACTTACCTTATTCAGAGTTTTTCTTAACTTAAGATTGGCTACAAAAGAGTTCCTTCTCTTATTAACTACTTGAAGACCATTAGCATCTCCATTAATTACAAAATCAGGAACTAGGTCGTGTTTATTTAGGTATTCAAACACCTTCCCAGCACCATAAACTCCACCTGATTCTTCATCAAGATTGAGAAGATAAATAATAGATCCCTTCTCAGCATCTGCAAAATCTTTAGCTAAACTCAGCATAGTTGAAACCGCTCCTTTCATATCTGCGGTTCCTCTACCATAGGCTCTTTCACCTTTTATCGTCAACTCAAACGGATCTGTTTCCCAATCTAGTCCTTCTGGTACAACATCACAATGACCTAGAAATAAAATTTTTGGAGAACCTCTATTAAGATATGAAATCAGAGACGAATAATCATTTATCTCATAGAACATATTTTGATAACCTAAAGGTTTCAAAATCTCTTCCCCAATATAAAGTAGAATTTCATTAGAAGGAATCTTGTTTTCAATTGGGTTATTTACTGTTGGAAAAGAAACTAACTTCTTTAAAAGCTCTATATACGATACCAAATAGTTCTCCTCATCTTCTGTGTTTTTTTTTGATCGTATAATTAAATAAATTTCTCTAACAAAATGTAAATGGATTAACTTCTTATAGAATTTAAGGTGCAACTAATAAGGAACTTTGATGAAAAGCTGATATTTTTCTTAGCTTTCCTCCCAATTCTGATAAGTAGGCGTAATCTATGATTATATAGAAACTAGCTCCACTGCTAATTTCTCCATCATTCAAGTTCAAGCTATCTACTTGAATAGTAAACGACGCATTAATGAATCCATACTGCAATGTAAAACCTGAAAACTCTTCGTTCCATAATTGCGATGTTGAATCTATTAACCACGGATTCAAATCATCTAATGGTTGACCTGTTGGAAGTAGTATATCAAAATCCTGGATATATATTGTAGGAGATTCTGCGTCATTCGATAAGTAGAAAATTATAGTATCAGATGAACCATCTAAATCTGTGTCATTAATTGTAAGAATATCTACTGTTATCTTAACAACTTTCTCTTGAGGAGTATCAAGGTAACCAAATAAATCCACTACGTCAACATTCAATAGCACACCTGCAGCAATTCCACTTGCTGCAATAACAAGAGAAATAATCAAAACAGTGGCAACAACCTCAGAAACACCTCTAGTAGACTTACGTAATTTTTGAAACATCTGCTGCACTCGATTTTGCTTTGACTATTATATAGGGAATGTAGTTTATAACTTTTGAGGATTCGGGCAAGTATCTTCTTGAATTCCATTTAAAGGACAACAAAAACTATCTTTGTTTCTATTTTACTTCTTTAGATCTCTTGCTTCTTTCTTTTTAACCTTTCAAAACCATAATTTGCCTTATTAGAAACAGTCCAGTAGAATTTTTTGATCCCATTTTTTGATTGGTTAAAAATATCAATTACATCTGTTTGTATCATTTTATAATTTCTTCCATCAAATAAACTGTAATAAATTGATGGTGAAAGCAACAGGCTAATAACCACAAACAAAATCAGCAGAAATATTGGGTGCAAATATCTTGATTTTGTAATAAGAATCCAGCTAAAGTAGTAGAAAAGAACGTTTGTTAAGATGAATAGAAAACCTATGACAACAAAAGAAACACTGTCTATATCCCTTAAAGAATAATTTTCATTACTAGTAGAAAGTTCAACTTTTAAATCAGATAAAGGCTTAAATTTCCTTGGTTTGATTCTTTTCATCAATATAGTGCTTTTGTCTTCCAAAAATGTTAGAAGACTAAGTATAACAAAAGGAGTGATAAACGCATTATAATATTTGTAAACCCCTCTTGAAATAAATAAATGAGTATTGATAATTATCCAAGTTGTGAATATTATCTGGTAACTCTCATTATTACCTATTTTTCTCCCATTAAAATACGCAAAAACTGCAGCTAATCCATAAAATAAAATGAAAGGTACCATATACGAATTAATAGTATGATAGAAAATAGCCAGTTTTGGCTTTCCAAGAAACAGAAAACTGTGTGCTAATGAGACAGTATGTGAAGTATGATCAAAGTCTAGAACCGTTAATGGTTTTCCCGTTCCAAAAACCCTCCAAGCATAATCAATAGGCGTCATAAAAATCCATGGAAGAGAGATAATTATTGTTGAGATTAAGAATGGAAAAAGAAAGTCTCTAAAGGAGGTTTTCAAATCTACTTTTTTCCAAATTATCAGAAACCAAGGGATTAGTAAAAATAAGGGCATCTGTTTTGATAACCAAGCAATTGAGAGAAAGAAACCAGTTAGTTTGTACTTGCCCTTTAAGAATAATAATAAGCATAGCAGTGTAAAGAACGTCATTTGAGGAGTATTAAGATAAGCAGAGTCAACATAGAGAAGATTAATCGGTATCATTGAGAAAATAGCTGCTGATAAAATCCCCAGTGAATGCTTCGTCATTGTTTTATCTCTAAAGGATTTATACATGATAACAATCAAATACACCATAACAATAGATAATGCATCAAAAACAAGATGTGTCCATTTAACTGATTCTGAAACCACTTCAGGTATTTCGAGCTGAGGATAGAACAAACTAATAAAAAGAGAAACGATGTATATTCCGTAAATGAACATTGGCCCATAAGCATATCCATTAAGTGCATTTTCTCCTCCTGCATAAGGGTTCCAATTCTCATAACGAAAAGATTCTAAGTATGGTTCGTAATAATATGAGGCATCAGAATACATCTCCAAATACCATTTTTTTACAACCACACCACCATCAGTATGGAACCAGTAAAAACTTGATCCATTTTGCATGTGGTACCATTCTGAGATAAGATTCTTAGTATAGAGAGAAATAGCAAAAAGAAGAATTGAAATAAACACAATAACAAGAATTTTACTTGATTTCTTACTATTTTTCCATTTCAGACGCACTTTTCTAATTTCAAGGTCTCTTAAATTCGTCATTCTATTCACTAATCAATCTCATTTCAGGTTCTTTGAGTAATGGTATATGATGAACATTTAATATTTTTCTTAATTTGTCATATATTTTTCATTACACTATAGGATTATCGTTAGAATATTCCTCTTTTATTATTTGATACCATTGACGGATTATTTTTGCAAAATTCTGAAATGTATTCTTAACATTTGTACCTTCTGTAAGAGAAACAAATTCACTAACTGCTATCGTACCATATTCTGATTCTAATTGTTCTCTAAAAAGATCTGCAATAGTTTTGAATTCATTAAGTTCACTTTTCTCAATTAAATCAATCTTAGTTCCCAAGAGTAAGATAGGAGGACAAAGATCATACGAGTAGGTTTCAAGAAAAGTATCTAACCAATACTGTAATCTCCCATAGGTTTCTAAATTAGTTATATCATAGGTTAGAACCACACCAAAGCTTGCTTTTGCATAAATCCAATGAGGGGAATCAGGAGGAATGTCAAGAATAATATATTCAAAATCAATATTAAAATCTTCAATAGATCCATTTTGTTTTCCAAAGAAAACACCTGGTGCAGGTCGATTAAGTGATTCGCCAGTTAGTGCATAAACAAAAGACTGTTTTCCAGTTTTTTCTTCTCCTAGAATAACAATTCTTGCAGAGAACGTTTTTACTAAACTGCTTTCCAATATTTTTTGTTGCTGAATGACTTTGATTCTTGATGTATCAGCAACAGCTGCTCCTTCCTCCCAAGCTAAATCACTGTAACTTGGAACATTTCTAAGGTACCAATTCCAGAATGATTCATGGAGATCATTGAGATTACCTCTTATCATTTCGTGGGCAAAAAATAAAGAACTTCCTTCTTTTATAAAACCCCATTCTTCAGGTCTGGAAAAGAAATATTCCTTGATTTCTTTTGTTTTTATTTGAATCTTCTTGCTTAGTTTATCTGCATCTAGATAAGAATTGCTGAAAAGATAGTTATCCAATATTTCAC
>MEHH01000030.1 GCA_001940755.1 Candidatus Heimdallarchaeota archaeon AB_125 | reverse complement strand
AATATGGACGATGGTGTTGATTCAAAATTCATCGAACCTGGATATCAAGCAGCTTTAGCTGATTATAAATTGAGACAAAAGATCGATGACAAAGTTCCATTACTCTGGGCAAAATGGCTTTTAGGTGTAAGTGAGTATATTAAAGGAGATGTCTCAACTTCTTTGAAAACATTGGAAGAAACAGCAAAACTAGCTTTAGAAGAACCAGAAGATAAGGGATTAGCAGCTTGGTCAGATATGATGGTTATAAAATTTCAACTCAAATCAGAAATGATTACTAAAGAAGATGCTACTAGAAAAATCAAAAAAGTTGAGAAGGTTTTAAAGAAACTTGATGATAAGTACGGTTTGAGTGCTCTTAAACAAATACAGAATTCATAATAAAAAAGAGGAGATTAAGAACTAACTTCTACTTGTAGTTCTAGTTCCTTGTCTATTTTTTCCTTTATATCTCCTATAACATAATTTAGTACTTCGTTATAATCTACTTCAATTCTGAACAATCTTTTGAAAAATGGTAGAAGCGAATTAAGATCTTTTTTCAAGATTCTGTATGCCCGTGTTAGTGGTATAAGAGGAGACCCGTATCGTACTGCATCCTTCAAAGCAAAGTTCTTTGCTTGAAGAAAATCTATAACATAGACTTGATCTTCATACCAAAGAAGGTTATGCTCACTAAAATCTCCATGAACATATCTAGCTTTAAACATATCACTTAGAATGTCTATACATTGCTCAAGTATGTCTGAAGGATCGTCAATGAAATTCTTGCTCAGATCACTTAGCAGAGGAGCAGGTCCTTCTTCATCTCCAATTAGTTGCATAGAATAACTAAAACCAGCATAATTGTAGGGTTGAGGAACAGGTAATCTTGCTTCATGTAAATCCAAATTCTTGTAATATTCAAGCTTTGCAAATTGAGCTATTACTGCATAAGGTGAGGTTCGGTAGGTACCGTGTATAATCCCTCGATGTGTGGTCCTATAGAGCTTGTAAGTCTTTACAGCAACCTGTTGTTGATATTTATCTATTCCCCAGCAAACGAATGCTTCTTTTCCTTGACCAATTAGTTGCTGTACTTCTACCAAAAGTCCATTTTCGATAGCCTCAGCTAAGGCTTCTTGAGTAGATAACTCTGAAATTTCATTATTAATATCTCTTTTTTCCAGATATTCTCTGTTAATCACTTTTGATACACTTCCACAAAGAGGGGGTTAAGACAAAAAGACAACAAGTGTATGCAAAACTAGGTTACACTGAAAAAGCTTTGAAGATCAAAACAGTATCTTAGGTGTCATAGCGACTAGTTTTTCGCAAACAAATGTATTCTTTTGTAAATTTATACTTGCAATCATTTTGTCTATGACACCTCCTTACTTCGAATATTATGAACCATGTAGAATTAATAAATTTAACGCATTAAGTGAAACTAAAAGTCATCATCTTCAAGGATTACTCTTTGCATATAAATTTCACAATCCTTGCAAACTAGAAAATCAAATGACTCTTTCTCCTTATAGTAGATTGTATAGAACATTAATTTATTGCATTTACCGCATTTGATGTCAGATTCTTCTTCAGAAACGAAAAGAAGCTCATTCACATCTTCTATTGGAGTAATATAGCGACTCATTCTAATCAACTATGAATCAATTTTTTTAGATATTATATAATATTTCAGCTAACTATTTATTTATTTTCTATTTTTCTTCTCTTTATATCAAACAATATAAATAGGGGTTCAGATTCTGGAGGTTCGATATGATTGGAGATAGATATAGCATCAAATTTACTATACCTGGTAAAGGAGAAGTACTAGGAGAGTTAGTTCGTATCAAAGGTCCTCACTTAACTGAACTCATCAACAGAAATTTACCCATTAATTCCAGAGGCCTGATAAGAGAAGGAATGTTTATCATACCTACAAATGTCCTCTATACAATTGAAAAACCAGTAAATTTGGGTAAAAAGGGTGATATTGTTTACGATTCAAAAGCTAAAGCCATAATTATATTGTTAGAGGAAAAACGTTTTGATTCTAAGATGGCTAATATAGGTGAAATAATAAAAGGTCTAAAGGTCTTCGAATCATTAAAAATGTCCTCTGGCGTAAGAATTGAGGTAAATGAATAAATCAATGTGTTTCTAATTTCCGAAGAGAAAAGAAGATTTATAAATAGATTATCAGTCTTTAAGTCGAGAGTATAAAATAGGGGAAATCTATGAGCATACGACAAACTATTGGCAAAACATTCAAAACCATAAAAGATGAATATGGAAAGACAGAATTTGGTGACAAGATTTTAGATTTGATCTCAATTGTTGGTGCAGTATTATTTATAATTTCATTCATTGTTATCTTTTTAGGAGACAAAGCATTCAACGCTGTAAATATCGTTTTTATGCTCTATCCATTGGGTTTGGCAGGAATTGCATCTTCCTTCAGAATGAAGAAAAGAGATAAACCTGAAGAAGCAGGTAAAATGTTCAAAGAATGGACTTGGATTATGGGAACTCTTACAATAATTAGTGTATTGGTCATAATTTTAGCTTATGTGTTTGCATAATGCTTAATTTTTATACGGTTTATCAGCAATTTTTTTATATTAAGTTAAGTTAGTTTATCTAATGACTCAAGAAACTTACCGTATTTATTCGAGGGTACTGAAGTTTGGGCAAAGGATTGGACTGAGAAGATTTGTTGAAACATTAGTGTTTGGTTTAACCATTTTTGCTATCACTCTGGTGTATCTGTACGTTATTACCTTTGCACCGATGGGCCCAACAGGTAAATACATTTTCTTCCCATTAGGATTTTTCTTTGAATTAGTTCTGATTCTTAGTTATATTGAAAACCACTATTTCATAGATATATTTGGTGAAAATACAAATAAACTATTATCAGTTTTAGGAATTGCTTCTCTCACTGTAATCATTCTTTATGCAAGTATACCTGGATTTTACATTGAAGTAGCAACAGGTGATCCATTAGGAAGAGTAGACTCGATAAGTGTTGCGTTAATAGTCTTGTTCTTTCTCCTTAATGTGATAGAATCAGCGTATTTCCTGTTTTCAATACCAAGAACTGATAGGTCTGACACTTTTGGATTGGAAAATCAATTTTCTCTTCTTGAAAAAAGTCTTGAGACCAAGAGATTAGCTGAACTAAACATTAACAAATCTATGACTAAGGGATTAAATGCGCTGAAACGCAGAGTTTCTGAAGAAGGTTTCTGGGGAGACTTTAATCCCACATTCGAAACAGCTTGTGTATTGGAACTTTTTAACGTTTTAGGATACAATGAGGACACAGAATGGATAATTAATACAGAAGAAGGTAAGAAAACTGTAACTTTAGGTAAGTCTATTGAGAGTCTTAAAGCTGTAGTTGACACAGCTGAAACAATTGATAACTCATATGAACAGTTCTACGTTTTATATGTTCTTAGTCTCTTTGATCCAACAATTTTCGATACTAGAATAGATTTGGTAACTGAATTCTTCGATTCAATTTTTGAAGAAACAGAATGGGATTTCATCAATAAGTTGAATAGATTTACTTCAAATCTTCGTTCTAGAACTACCCCTCTACATATCATGATGAGTTATGTTGGAGATATTACCGGTAATATTAAATTACTTGATAAGATGGCTAATCTTTTCTCCGCATCAATTGATATTATTGTTAAAAGAGGGTATGCTCGATTTTCCACATCGCAGACAGGAAAAACTCCTATTGAAATGTTTGCAAGAATGATGCTGGCATTACATGATATCAGAAGAGCCCCTACAAGAAGACAACAATTTGTTCAAGCTGTTATTGGAACCCAATTTATTGAAGGCTCATGGGCAGCGAATATTGGAACAACTGGATATGTTATTCAATCACTCCTCCCAAGTGAAACAGCTGATTCCTTACCTCTAAAGAAGTCTGCCATTTATCTTGCTGCAATTCAAGATAAAGAGGGTCTATGGAACTCTAGTATTGAAGAAACTACTATAGCATTAACAGCATTAAATGGATTAAAGAAGCTATCAGAACAAGCAGTAATGATTTAAGCTTGAAAACTACTTTTATATTTCTTTATTTTATTTTTGTTTAATGATAAAGAGAGAAAAAAATGTTTACATTGCTTGTTCAATGATAAAAGCCACACAACTAGACTTCTCTTTACTAGATATTCTTGTTAAATTCGCAGAATCACAAGGATACAATCCATTTGTTCCTGGTAAAATGGAAGATGCCACATCAAAAGAAGTGTTTGAGAGAGATATGAATTGGTTACAACAATCAGCAAGGATAATTGCAGATGTTAATGAACCATCTCATGGAGTTGGGATGGAAATAATGTATGCTCTTCAAAATGATATGCCAGTAATTTGTTTGTTGAATGAAAAGAATAGACCTCTTTCTAGAATGGTTGAAGGTAGTCCAAATACTGTAGTTCTAATGTATCACTCTAAAGCTGAAATAGAAGAGAAACTAAATAAATTCAATTTAGATAAAACAAAGATTCTCTTTTGCTCAAACTGCGATAATAAAACCATCCATCTAGATAATTATTGCTTAAAATGTTAAAATGGCAGACCCAAGGCGATTTGAACGCCTGCCACAGGATCCAGAGTCCCGTATCCTTCCACTAGACGATGGGTCTTCACTTCTTACCGAATTGAGTAGATTAACGGGAAATTTTAAAGTTTTGGTAGAAGCTTCAAAACTTCAAAGAAAGTTGTTATAAATGTCTAATTTCTATGAATTTTATGAAGAAAATTTTCATTACTGGAGCTAGTAGAGGGTTAGGATTTGAATTTACAAAACAATATCTTGAAAGAGGAGATTATGTTATTGCTAGTTGCAGGAAACCTGAGAAAGCTGATGATTTGAAAGAGATGAAGACTAGATTTTCTGATAGATTAACTATTGTACAACTTGATGTTGCAGATGAGCAGTCTCGAAATACAGTTTTTGAAGAAATTGAGAAAGAATTCGATAATATTGATATTCTTATCAATAATGCAGGAATAATTTCCGGAAATGAGGAAGAATCCTCAGTACTTGGAGAGATTTACAAAGAAGACTTTAGTAAGGTCTTTTTAGTCAATACTATTGCACCATTATTAATGTCTGAAAGATTTTTACCACTTTTGGAAAATAGCAGTAATGCAAAGATAGTTAACATTTCTTCTCAGAATGGAAGTATTGCTTTGAGAAATGTTGGCGGCAAATATTCCTATTCAACAAGTAAGGCAGCTCTTAACATGGTTACAAAAGTTTTATCAAATGATTTGAGGGATAAAGGAATAGTTGCATTAGCAATTCACCCAGGGTGGATAAAAACAGATATGGGTGGTTCGAATGCTCCATTGGAAATAGAAGAACCAATATCACAAATAATTGATTTAACTGAAAGAAGTGGACTCTCAGATTCTGGTAAATTTCTTGATAGAGAAGGAAAAGAAGTTCCCTGGTAGATATTTGACATATAGGAAAGATAGTTATGAGAAGGATTTTGATAACTGGAAGTAGTAGAGGATTAGGATTCGAATTTGTAAGACAACTCCTAGATAATGGAGACAAAATTATAGCTTGCAATAGAAATCCATCAAAGTATCCAGAACTATTAGAATTAAAAGGCAAATTTCAAGATAGATTAATTTTAGTTGATTTAGATGTCTCTGATAAAGATTCAATTGATAATGCTTTTACAATAGTCTCTCAAGAAGTGGAGGGTTTAGATATACTGATCAACAATGCAGGAATCCGTTTCGGGGCACAAGAGAAGTACAATGATGAACTAGGTAAGTTGTATAAAGAGAATTTTGAAAGAATATTTTCTGTAAACACAATTGCTCCAGTTCTTATTATTGAGAGATTTTTACCACTTATTAAAAACGGAGAAAATCCAATTATTATCAACATTTCATCAACAAGTGGGAGTATTGGAAGAAGAAGTCGAAAAGGAGGAGGATATAGTTATAGTGCTAGTAAAGCGGCATTGAATATGATCACTAAAGCACTTTCTGTTGATCTAGAAGAAGATGGAATAACTGTTGTTTCCATTCATCCTGGATGGGTCAAGACCACTATGGAATATACTGAAAATGCTCCTCTAACCACATATGAATCAATTAAAGGAATTAGAAATGTAATTGATAATCTGTCTATAGAAGAAACCGGTAAATTCTTTGATTGGGAAGGTAATGAGTTACCTTGGTAAAAGAAGAATAAAAGAAACTGGTAGCCCTAGGAAGATTCGAACTTCCGTCTGCAGACCGAAACCTACAATGCTTGGCCACTACACCATAGGGCTAGTTTGTTGATTACATCTTTTGTTCTACTAGTTAGATTTTAAATCCTTCTCTTGAAACCAAAGGATATTTAAATTCGAACAGATTATTGTGTTTTTATGAAAATTATTAGGTTGTGGAGTATTTCTTTTATTTTCACAGTTTTGTTTCTTACCTCAAATGTTACCTTTACTCAATCAGCATCTGATGATTTAGATCTAGCATTGTGGATAAGAGAATTTGAAGATGTGGAAGGATCAATAACAATTGCAGATATAGATCAGGATGGAAGAAAGGAAGTGTTAGCTGTTATTACTGATGATTATGGAACAAATCCAAGACTTATATGTTTTGATTCTTCTGGAAAAACAATATGGAAATTTTATTTCAGAGACATAACAGGTTTTTGTGACTACTATAGTGTGAGTGATGTAGATCGAGATGGCAAAATGGAAATAATCTTTGCGGCAAGATATGGGATATATTGCATAAGTCATAAAGGACGATTAATGTGGAAAAATACAGATTTTAGTGATACAGAGCATAGTCTTCCTGCAATAGGAAATTTAGAGGGTGATGATAGATTGGAAATTGTTATTCAACCTGATAGAAGTACACCCTTTATCTTAAATTCTAGGGGAAAGGTGGTTAGGCTATTAAATGTATCAACCGAAGGCTATGAAACATACTCTTCTCCTAACATTATAGATTTAGATCAAGACGGAAGTTTAGATATTATTGTTCTTCCAAAGGATGAGCAGCTTTATGTATTTGATTCAAATGGAACTGTTAAATGGAGCTATGATCTTTTAGATGCGTGGTACAACGATGATCCTCGATGGACAAATTTTGCTGATATAGACAATGATGGAAATTTAGAGTTGTTCGTGACTACTTTAAGACAATTTGTCTACTGTTTCAATCATAATGGAACATTGAGGTGGAAGTATAATACTGGAAGTTATCATAATTCATCCCAAAGCTATCATCACTTAATTCATTATGCTCCTAGTTTTGCAGATTTCGACAATGATAATCAAATGGAGTTAGTAATATTGTTAGAAGATATCTATACTTCAATTCTTGTTTGTTTAGGTAGCAATGGATTACAAAAGTGGAATACAAGCAGTTTAGCTGGAATTGGTAGTTCTCATATAGCATTATCAGATGTTGACGGAGATAATGATATAGAAATATTGTTTGGGACTACTCATGGTATAGAGATATATGATGAAAATGGAACCCAAGAGTTAGTTTTAGATATTGGTAAGTGCTGGTTTTCTAGTTATGCAATAGGAGATCTAAATGATGATGGAATCGTAGAGATTGTAGCTAATCCAGATCCCGGAAATCTTGTATGTATTCAATATCCTGAAGCTCAACCAAGTCAAAGTTCGTGGTGGAGCTTTAGAGGAGATTACAGAAATCATGGTCACATTGATAGTGATGGAGATTATATGAGTGATCTATGTGAAACATTTGCTGGTACAAACATATCAAATCCAGATAGTGATTCAGACGGAATGCTAGATAACTGGGAATATGAATATAATCTCGATCCTCTCCTTGATGATTCAAACTTGGATTCGGATTCAGATGGGATAATCAACTTGAAAGAATACAGAAGAGGTTTAAATCCACAAAAATGGGATAACTGGTCCGTTTTATATGCTGGATATCTCTTACCCGTATGGATTGGTACAGTTGTAGCAGCTGTTATTATTGAGAGAAAATACAAAGTAACAGTTAAAATGATAAAGAACTTGACTATTTGGATTAAATCGAGATTTACAATGTCTATAGATAAAGAAAAAATTGAAAGAAGATATTTAGCTGAAAAAGATATGAAATAGAATGAATAAGAAAAATCAGAAAAATGTGATATGAGATGCATTATCAAGAATTACAAAAAGATCTTTTTACTGTGTCTGAAGACTATTATCTTGCTCATTGCATAAGCTCAGATTTCGTTATGGGAGGAGGAATAGCAGTTCCATTCAACAAGAAATTTGATCTAAAAGAACAATTCAGGCAGATAAAGAAAGAAAATCCTTCAGTTCTAGATCATCCAACTTGCATTCTATTAGGGAGAGTATTCAATTTAATTACAAAGAATCTAGTTTTTCACAAACCTACCTATGAAACTATGAAACAAGCATTAGAAAGAATGAGAGAAATATGCGTAGAGAAGAGCATCAAGAAGTTAGCGATGCCTAAAGTAGGCAGTGGAATAGATAAACTAGAATGGAATAAAGTTAGAGATATAATACATGAAGTGTTTAGTGATTCAGAAATTGAAATCTTAGTTTGTTATATTTAGTTAGTCTTTTAGTGTTGATTTGCGCTTATTACTGCTCTACACCACATTCAGAGCAGATTTTAGCTTTACTCGATATTGTCTTTCCACAATTGATACATTTTACTTCTTCTTTTTCTATTAGTAATGATATTACATACTGGAATCCAAAAGCTAAGAATCCTATAGCAAAAATTCCAAGAACAGAGAAGTCTATAATTACAAGAATTAGGAAAGTAACGTTATTATCATCAAATAACCAAACCAAAGCTATAATGAGCAGAGCTATAGCAAACAAAATAGCTATTACTAATAAGAAAATCAGAAAAGGTCTGAATGAAATCCATATTGCTTGAATCTTTCTCTTAAATTTCTCTGAGATCACATAATCTCCTTCTTATTAATCTCTTCAACAAATACAGAAGTAGTGTACGTATTTAACTCTTTTTTATAAGAAATCCTTGTTACTTGAACTGAAAGAATCACTTGAAACAAAAGATACTAGTTTTTGATCTCATTAATTAGAAAAAGTTGGTAGTCCCTGGGAGATAAATTCAGGCTCTCCTCGCAAGAGAATACCTTTTGAACTCCCGGCGCCAGATTCAAAGTCTGGAATGTTTCCAGGCTACACCAAGGGACTAAAGTGTTGTCAAATTTCTTTGACAACCGTTGATTTATTGTTTCAATTTTAAATTTTTCTAATGCTCTGCTATTTCTTAGCCCAAGAATCTCTTAATGTTATGATTCTGTTGAATACAATATTTTCCTTAGTTGAATCAACTATATCTATCACGTAATATCCATTTCTTTCAAATTGGAATCTTGACCCAGGTTCCTTCTCTTTGAGAAATGGTTCGACATAGGATTTCAAAATACTTATAGAATCAGAATTGATGTAGTCCTTGAATTCTTTACCTTCTTCAGTTTCCATGGGATTCTCTTTAGTATACAGACGATCATATTGTCTGACTTCAACTTCTAATGCATTATCTGAAGATGACCAGTGAATAGTTCCTTGCACTTTTCTTCCATCAGAAGATTCTCCTCCTTTTGTCTCTGAATCGTAAGTACAATGGATTTCCTTAATTTCTCCAGTTCCTTCATCTTTAACAACATTTTCACACTTGATGAAATAAGCATACTTTAACCTAACTTCCTTACCTGGAGAAAGTCTATAATAATCTTCAGGAGGATTTTCCATGAAATCCTCTTGTTCAATGTATATGTTTCTAGTAAATTTCACTTCTCGGTTTCCCATACTTTTATCTGATGGGTGATTAGGTACTGAAAATACTTCTTCTTTCTCATTAGGATAATTAGTAATTACTACTTTTAGTGGACTTAGTACACTCATCACTCTTGGACACTTCTTGTCTAAATCTTCACGAATATAGTGCTCAAAGATAGACATATCAATGATCTTCTCTCTTTTGGTGAAGTTTATTGCTAAAGAGAAATTGCGAATAGCTTCAGGAGTGTATCCTCTACGTCTCATACCAGCTATAGTTAACATTCTAGGATCATCCCAGCCATTAACATATTCTCCTTCTACAAGCATCCTCATATTTCTTTTACTCAGAACCATATAGGAGAGATTCATCTTTGCAAATTCGATTTGTTGAGAATGATGAATTGGACTTCCTTCCTCTTCTTCCAGTTGGTCAATATACCAATCATATAGAGGTCTATGAACTTCGAACTCAAGAGTACAGATAGAGTGTGTGATTCTCTCAATGGAATCTTCTAATCCATGTGCCCAGTCATACATTGGATATATGCACCATTTATCACCTGTTCTATGATGACTAGCATGAAGAATTCTGTAAACTATAGGATCTCTCATGAGCATATTTGGATCAGCCATATCGATTTTAGCTCTAAGTACTTTTTCTCCGTTTTTGAATTCACCTTTCTTCATTCTCTCAAAGAGATCTAAGTTTTCTTCAATGGATCTGTTTCTGTAAGGACTTTCCTTTCCAGGTTCAGTAATAGTTCCTCTCATCTCTCTAATTACTTCAACACTTGAATCATCTACGTACGCCAGCCCTTTTCTTACTAGTTGGACTGCATATTCATAGAGTTGATCGAAATAATCAGACGCAAACAGCAATCTATCTTCGTAGTCAACTCCTAACCAAAGCACGTCTTTGATAATTGAATCAACGAACTCTTCTTCTTCTGTGAGAGGGTTTGTATCATCAAATCTAAGGTTAAACTTACCACCATACTCTACTGCAAAATTATAGTTCCTATTTATCGAATAAGCGTGACCAATATGTAACCAACCATTAGGTTCAGGAGGGAATCGAGTATGAACCTTTCCACCAAATCGTCCAGTTCGATTGTGTTCTTCGATTATCTCTCTTATGAAATCAGCTTCTTCCTGAACCTCTTTCTCTTTCTTTTGAAGAAGTTCGGGATATTGATCTTGTGCGAGTTGTTGTATTTTTTCAGCTGTTAGTGAGTTAACATAATTAACTTTCTTTTCGATAATCTCTTTGATGCTATTTGCATCTTTTCTCAATTCAGGATCTGCTTTGAATACTAGCCCCATAACTGGCCCTACAGCAGCTTTCCCGTGTTCTAAAGCATTTTCTACAGTATGTTTTTCGCACAACTTTTCTACTAATGTCATAGTGTGTTTTTTCACGCATAGAGAGTAATAAATCTTTAGTCTTTTGAGGAATAGACCAAATTAAATAACAAATACAGTATTCATGTGAAACCTTGGCATACAAAATTACTTGGCATCTTGGAATTGATGATCCTTCTTATTGGCAAAAATAAAGAAAAAAAAGGAAAGAATTACTTTCTCTTTATGAAGATTATAACTAAACCAAAGATCGATAGAGTAAGAATTAAGCCAATAAGATTTAATGAAAATTCAGGGATAACTATAGTAGTAATTATCACTTGAGAGCCTAACGGAAATGGATCAGTGTTTGCACATGTACCATCTATGTTGTAAACTCCGGGGCCTACATAATCAAACCAGAAATTGCCTTCTTGAATAGCTACATCATACCAGGTAGCATTCTGATGACCAGTAGTATAATCTTCTTTTCCTTGTACTCCTCCTTGATTATTCTGTATGAAGTTGTTATGGTGAATAACATTATAGTTTGAATACTCATCCATGTTTAAACCATAACCACCATTTCCAATAATCTCGTTGAAAATTACTTGAGCATTGTCAGCGTTTGAGAAATAGATTCCATCTGCTGAAACTCCTCCATTCGTTTCAATCGTGTTGTTTTCAATTACAACATTGCTTGAATCATATACTAGTATTCCTTCGAAACTATTGTTAGCAATTACGTTGTAGTTTAGGAGAGTACCATGACTTATTTGATCCCAGAATCCATAAACATTCAATGTTAACGTATTACTATTGAGTATGCAATTGTCTGAGGCATTGTCAAGATATATTCCTTCATCACCATTATTTTGACATGTGTTCCCTGTTAATACTGCTCCAGCTGTAGTATCTAATCTAATCCCTGTATGATGATTAAAATTGCATGTATTGTCTGTTAATATTGCACCATCACATCTTACAAGGTGAATACCTATTCCATCTCCAGCAATTGTACCACTACAGATACAATTTTCTATTTTAACTAAATTTGGATAAGCATCAACTATTTTTATACAAACTTCCAACGCTGTAACTATACAGTTACGAATAATGAAAGAAACATTAAATGCGTGGGGTCCTCCACTAGCATCAATTAGGATACCAAATGGACCTCCGCTTGTAACATTATAGTTTTCAATTATGAAGGGATTACCTGGAGAACCATCACCTGGAAAATTCCATTCAGCAGGTCCAAAATCTTCATCAGTATCTATAAACATTTCAGGAATTTCTATATAATCATCCAAAGCCGGATAAATTGATTCGGAAAAATCATTCTGTAAAGCTATTGTATCTTGTGAGAATACCATTAGATTTAAACCAATCAGTAAAACTAAAACCCATAATCCTCCCACCTCTTTTCTTTTTGTTATTTTCATCTTTTCACCAATTATAGTAGTTCTAAAAATACAATTATACGATTTTGCTTATATACTTTCTCGACAAAAGAACTCTTTTTTCACAAAGGTTTATTTGTAACTAATCTCTATCTTTTTTTGATACAAATGAGCAAACTTCCTAATGATGTTTACTGCTTCCATTGCGGATTTAAGTTTGACAAAAGTGACCCTGAGGGGTATGAAGCTTGTCCAGACTGTGGGAAGGGTTTCACTGATCTTACAGACGAAGCTCAACATGCAGTAAAAATGGTAATGAAATCTATGATTGAACATTTCAGGTAAGAAATCCCTACCCGAAAAATAGAACCTCTAGAAATTTATATAGATTGTTCAATCCAATTAGAATCACAACGCCAGCTAAGATTAGAAAAGTAATAGCTATCTGAGTAATGTACATTTTACTTATCTTTCTATATTGTCTTGTTGAGACAGTTCCTCCTCTAACGAAGGATTGTGATGTCCAGAATATTAGTGCACATGAAGCATAAATTGAGATAATGTTTAGACCAAGAAGTAATAATGATCCGGTTGCCATTCTGATTGTAGTATGATGTGCTAGTAAAACTCCTACATTTGCAGCAGGGGGGCACAATGAAGCAGCAACAGCAACACCAACTATTGCTGTATTTTCTCCTCTGATTATAAATATTCCAGCTGCTAAACCACTTGCTATTGCAAATATAACATCTCCTGTATTAGGGATGATTCTAATAGCTATTTGTGAATCTAAATCACCTGGAGGGATCTGATCTAAGATCAAAGAATCAGGTGATCTATTGAAAATCAAACCAACGATGACTCCGAAACCTATTATGACTGCTAAACCAAATATTTCAGTCACTATTGCTTTCTTTGAGAAGATATTTTTAGGTGTCATAGTTCCTATAACTGCTAGAGCAATTGGGCCTAATAGAGGTGCAATGATCATACTTGCAATCATAATTATGACGTTATTGTAGATTAGTCCAAATGAAGCCAAAGCTCCAGCAAGCAGAATCAGACCCAAATAAGTTGGATTCAGCAATGATAGATCTTTGATATTAGCAATCATTTCGTCAATACTTATACTTCTTCTTCGAGTTTTTGGATCCTTCTTATCTGATGAAATCTCAAAGGAAACAGGTGAAACTGTGATACGACCAAAAACAGTTCCAACTCCTAATCCTTTTAATTCCTCCAATAAAGTTGAAGTGTGCTGATTCTCAAGAGTTGTATTTATTGTTACTACATTCTCGAAAATAAATATATTGAACACTAATCCAAGTCTTTCCTCCAGTTCTTTAACTATCTCTAGTTTCTCTGAAGGTATGATTATTTTTACTTCTTTCATAGAAAAACCTATTCAGTTCTCTGATTACGATAAGAATCCTTTGCTATAAAATTGTTCCTCAAAAAACCTAAAAATGAATGAAATTAGATGACTAATTTAACCCCCCAAAACTCAGTTATTATAAAAAGAAGAGATTTACTTAATTATTTTCCGTGATTGAACTTGTATAGTTCATATTTGAGCTTCTTTTCATCATTATCCATATATCTTGGATATTTAACTAATATTTTATCTAATTCCTTGTTTAAGTTCTTCAATTCTCTATCCATTTTAGAGAGAATACTATTCATTTCTTCAACAAGACTCTCTGGCTGCATGAATCTAAAATGGAGTGGCTTTTTTATAGAATAAGTATGATAAGGACATTACTCTCGTAATACACTTTTTAGAAATTATTCTTCTCTCTGCCCTGTAATTGTGGTTCGTATATCAGCTGAAAGACATTCAGGACATACAGTTTTTGTTGTGAAAATACCATCAACTTCTTCTTTCAGTGTTTTCTTCTCATTATTGTTGAAACGAT
The DNA here is from genome assembly GCA_001940755.1 of Candidatus Heimdallarchaeota archaeon AB_125. Classification (GTDB taxonomy): domain Archaea; phylum Asgardarchaeota; class Heimdallarchaeia; order Heimdallarchaeales; family Heimdallarchaeaceae; genus UBA460. Next base: position 1,142 of record MEHH01000030.1, on the reverse strand, counting down.
TATCACAATTATTACAGATAAATGCATCAGGTCTATGTACAACCATTTAATCACTAGAAAGATAATATTACTAGCAAAATATAACTTTTACTCTACAAAAGGGAGAAAAAGCAATATTGCTTGAAGAGAAGTATACAGAAAGGATTTTCTTCCCAATAGCACATCTAGTACAAGGATTTCGTACTTATTGATTCAATTGTCTTTTTGTTTCTTCTTACTTCTGGTTGCGTTTTCTTTAGCAATTCGTTTTTTCTCGTTTGCTAGAATTTTTTCTATATTCTCGAATCTTTTCTCAAGTTTTTCAATTGTTGAGTCAAGTTCGGTGCCTCTTTCTCTTCTAGATAATTCAGCTTGAACATTGTAAAGCATCATCAATTCTTGAAAAACCTCAATTAGATTATCTGTTCTGTAAGGAGCTTTTATTACTCTCCAGGGTCTAGATTGTTCATCTGATCTTTTCTCCATTGTTGATCGAAGTGTTAGCATTTCTTCTATTGACAATGTTATTCCTTCAGCTTTGAGTTTATCTATATACTTGTCCACTTTTTGATCAGTTTTTGGAGTAGTTTCATCATGAATTTTAGCTAATTTTTCAGCTAATTGATCTTGTGAAGTCACTAGACCAAGTTCAGATTTTCGAGAATCAAATTCCTTATCAACTGATGGCATGATAGCAGTTTCCAATGCTACAAGAATAGGATTGTAATAACTACCATAATATCTAGTGGTTAGTGTTTCTTGGATACTAAGTAAGTCTTCGAGTGGCATCTCAGACAATTCCAAAGGAGTATATTTAGCTGAACGTACCTTAATTTGTTCATGTAACTCTCTATATAAGGAGGTTCCAGAATATTCCTCATCATAGACTTTTTTTACAATAGTTTTTTCCATTTTATAAACTCTTTCTTGTAATTCAACTCTTCTTTTAACTCGTGATTTCTCCCAGTTTTGTCTTTCTTCCTTTTTACGCTCACGATAGGCTTTTTTTCGTTCTGCATCAGTTGCATATTTTTTGGGTCTTCCTGGACCTTTTTTCTCTGTGTCATTCATTTTTATCACACGTATTTCGTCTCGAGACAAAAAGGATTCTTTTAATCGTATAAAAAGATTTTGTCTCGGGACAAATTTACAAAATATAGATA
>MEHH01000029.1 GCA_001940755.1 Candidatus Heimdallarchaeota archaeon AB_125 | reverse complement strand
CTTTTTCTCAAAGCATAAAAAGAGTTAAAAAATGGACAAATGAAATTGAGAAACTACCCGTACATGTAAAGGGCGGACTTCTTTACCGGATTTTCTGGAACAATCAAAATAGAAGGGCAGAACTGAAATTGTAAGTAGAGCGTAGATTCAGAGGTGCCGTTATTTTCATAGCTTTACGCTCCAACGGTAAAACCAACATCACTATCTACGCAGAATCTATTTCTTTTATTCAAAAATAAACTTTCTCTTGCGATAGATTTAATTTAGCTATAGCAAATATACTTGTAATGAAAGATATTATCTATCAATTTTTGGAGAAGGAATATCAAGAAGCTAAGAGAGTTCATCAACTTCAGACTCTTTTTGATCGTTACAAAACTATGAGTAAAGACTTGATTGGGGAATACCAAGCAGATTTTGACATTTCGAATAATCTTGTTGTTTCTGCTCTCTATACTGCTGATTATATTATTATGTCTTCTGAAGTAAAGTTTGAGTTAGAGGACTCTATTAGAAGACAAGAGATTATCAAATTTTGGAAGAAAGTTGCAATACCTGGTGAGGATTCTTGGTATGAATTAACACATCTTGTAGCATTTACTTACAAAGTCGCTTCAATTTTAAGAAAGAGATATTATTATCTACTTGATAGAGGTGTAGCTAAACATATCGCAGCTGCAATAGTTGCTGATTACTATACCAGACATCTTTTGAGCTTCGTTAAGGAAAAGATGCAATTCCTAAGAATTGGATGGATCGCAATTTTAATGGAAACAGCTTTATGTCAATCAATTTTCTCGAAATCCAAAGAAAATTGGGCAAATCTTCATGAAATAATGAAGTCTGATGAAACAGGAATAATTTCACATATCATTGCTGACCATTTCACACAAACAGCAGAAGGAGAACCAAATCCAGCTGTTCCTATTCCTTATTTCAAGGAATCAACAATGTTTTACTTCTTCAAATGGCAAGATGGTGAGAGTAAAGGTGAAAAGTTTGAGTCAATTATTCCGGTTCATAAAACTGCACAAGTTGCAAAAGAATTCAAGAACACAATAAAATTGCTTAGTGGTGATTATCCTCATCTTCTAAAGTATATTAGATTCACAAACAAACTTGAAACAATAACAAGTGAAGTTAACTTTTTTGTTGTTCATGCTAAAACTGCAACAGCTGAAGGTTGGATAGGATTGTTAAGTCCTCTTGATGACATTAATCTGAAAGAAATCGAATCTTTGTTACAGCTTAAATTACATGACATTAGTTTAATTGAAAAGCATAAGAAGATCTTACCTCAAATAGACGTTTATAGAAGAGGAAAAGAGGAAAGAGAGATAACTGAAGAAAGAATAGATATTGAAGAAGCACCTAAACCAACTGGATTCTTTGGAAAACTGTTCTCTATTTTCAAGAAGAAAAAGGACCCCACAGTTAAGAAAACAACAGTGAAGAAGACAATTCCTATAGATGCATGGTCAAGATTAATTCTAGATGAATTGATTCTATCTAGTGTTTCAGGGATAGGAGCTGGTGAGGAAGTCTATGACTCTTATCGAGAAGATGATTTTATTATCAGTGGAGTGATTGAATCACAACAAACCCTAGATAAATCATCTTCTTTCTATACTGAAGAATCTGCCCCCCCTACAATATTCTACTCTGAATCTCCAATAAAATTCCCAACCGAATTCTTAGATCCTGTGATAGGTATTTTAGAGATTGCTAAAAGGTTCATTTCAGTTAGCTATAAAGAGAAGATACTCTCAATAATTCCTGAGGAAGCTTTCTTTGAGAGCAAGTTGAATCCAGATTTATATCGTTTAGTTGAATTCGTTAAGGGAGAAGATGTTCTAATTGGAATTTTAGGAGAAAAACAAGCTAGAACAGCAATGACTATTGCAAGACCTGAACCAGAATATCAAAGACGTTCTTTGATCAGAAAAGCAAACGAGATTCTACATGCTAGAAGAGTAAACAGCTTAATTGATTCAGGAAAAAGAACATTAGCTAGAGAGATTGATTGGGATAATGTGAATACAAGTTTTGAGGAAAAAACCCTGTTCTATTCAAGCTAATTTGTCACTTTTTTTCCTTTACATTTTTTTGCGGATAAAACTATTAGAAAGTATATAATAGAAAAAACGCATATTATATTAGGAAAATTCTTGTAAATGGCTAGGGGGCCTAAGATTGAAGGAACAAGAAAACACTGCAAAACACTATTTTATGCGAGGACGACAGGATTTCCAAAAGGGAAATTTTCAAAGCTGTATAAAGGACCTCATTTACGCCCAAGAAATTTTCTCATCAATTGGTAACAAAGAGCAATCCGCCGAGACTTTATTATTATTAGGTTCAGCTTACTACAACGTTAACCAGTTTTCCCAAGCTAGACAATTCTATTCATTAGCTTTCAACAGATTCCAAGAACTTAATCATTCACCCAAAGTTGGAGAATGTGCTTTACTTCTAGGTGAGATCTATCGAGAAGAAGGGGATTTCAAAAAAGGAAAGCAATACTTAGCTCAAGCCATCGATATCTTTACAACACTGAATAATCTGGAAAAACTAGGTGACACATGGAATGAACTTGCTCTTACTTACCAAACTGATTTAATTGAATACTCTGCTTATCCTGCAAGAGCTGTAAATGCTTATAGAAAAGCGATCACAATTTATAAGAAGATTAAAGCCTTTGCTAAGAAAGCAGAAGTTGAACAAGATTTTGGTCATCTTCTGGTCTCACAAACAAAATATGAAGAGTCTTTAACTGCTTTTCGTAATGCTCTTGATTATTATAAGAAGCAAAATGATAAAGAGCAAATAATAACATTGTCTATTCTCGTTGGAAGAGTTTTTTATGAATTAGACAAAAAAGCGAAAGCCAAGGATTATATGTTCAAAGCCATAGATGAAATGAAAAGATTTCAATATTCAAATGAAAAAATAAATCAGTTAAAACAAACAATTCTCACAATGTTCAATTGATACTTATTTATTCAACAATTTCTTGTAATCTGTTTCCAAAGAATTATGTGGTAAAATCATCTCTATTTTCTTAAACTTCTGAGGAGCAATGACTAAATCGTACAGAAATTTAACATCGAATTCTTCGAAGTGTTTAGTGTCTAAAATAGATTTAGGAACTCTATGTCCAAGAATTTGGTATCCTGTAAAAGTGCGTTTCTTCTTTTTAGCGTCTTTCTCACTAATTGTAGTGCCAACTAAAAGAAGAGATATCAACTCATCATCTTGGTTTAAGGCATTTATTGCGAACATTTCTAGATGGTTCAATATATCTTCTCTACTATTATGATAAGAAAAACCAATGACAATCTCCTTTTTAGAATACAAATCTTTGATACTTGGCAGAAGTTGTTTCTCAATAAATTCTCTCTTTACAGCGAAAACAGCATCTGAATCACTGACTGAGTTTCTGAAATTTATCTGTTTATTCTTTTTGCCTGCAAGACTATCTTCAATTGTTTTGATTTTCAATCCTTTAAGCCTTTGAGATGTCTGTTGTGAAGACTCCAGATCATAAATCATAGAAGCACCAATAATTGCAGATAGTGTGTATGCATAGTTTTTCTTAATTCTTCTTTTCTCATCATCAGTTATGTTTTTCATAGAACCGATTGCTTTTTCAAAGTAAATTAACGAGACTTTGAAACCCTTATAGTTTGCAGCACCATTAGCTATTGAATAATAATAAAGAGACCTCTTATCAAATGGAAGTTTTTCTACAAAAGAATCTATTTCTTTCAAAGATGAATCCATAAGATCTTCTGAAAGTTTTAGAAAACTTACAAGAATAGATATTCTGCGAGATGCTTCATAATCTGATTTAAATTGTTTAACAGTTTGAAGAACAATCTTTACTCCTTTCTTAATCATTTCATGATATTTCTTATTGGCTACAAGTTCAGGGCTTTCAGAGAAGATTTGAAGAAAATAATCAGTCGGCATAATCAGTTTATTTTTTGGATATTTCTTCGAACCAGCAATATCAATAACTGACGCACAATACTCTGCAGCTTTGTTGTGTTCTTTTTTGAAGAAGTGCAGTAAACCAAGGTTTACATTACAGAAAACTAAGTTTTCATTGAATTCATTTTTTTCCGAAATTTCTTTAGATTTTAGCAGATATTCTTCTGCTTTTTCTTTGCCACTGGATCTGTTAATGACAAACATCATATTCAAGACTCTTACTTCGAGTCTTGGATCATTTAGTTCTTTTGCGATAGAACTTGCTCGGTTAACAGATTTATTTGCACCTTCATAATCATTAGCTAATAGAAATGAATCAGTTAAAGTGAGATAAAAAAATGCACTCAAATACTTAGGAACCAAGCTAAGCAAAGGTTTTGTAGCTCGTAGAATAATTGTAGTCTCTTTACGTTTTTCTTGGTTTAGAAGCATTTTACTTTCATAGAGTAAATGTTCAACAAATTGGTTTATAGAAGAATTTTGGTCTAATCCTAGATGGACAAGTATTTCTTCAAACTTACTCCTGTTTTTAACATTGGCAACGAATTCATCAATATCTATACCTTTCAAGTAATTCTGAAGAGCAACTTTCATTGGAGATCATTCCATCAAATTAGTCATTCAAATTTTTTCAGCAAATCACTCTGTAATTTTGAGATTAAAATTGTAGATTGTTCTCCAGTTTTCATATCTCTCAGAGTAACTTTATCTTCTTCCAAATCTCGTTTTCCAACAATAATCATATATGGAATATTTCTGTTTCCTGCATCCTCTAGTTGTCTTGAAAGTTTCCAACCAAATGGATTAAAAATCACAGAAAAATTCTTTCTTAATTTTTGAGCTAATTCAGCTGCAGTTTTTGTGACATCTCCGGAAATAGCTGCTACATATATTTTCGCAGGATGTTTATAGGATGGAAACCTGTTTAGAGCTTTTAGTATGGAATGAAGCACAGTTTCTCCCATTCCAATTCCAGTAGCAGGAATCTTTCCTCCACCAAAACTTTCCACAAGTTGATCATATCTTCCTCCTCCAGCGATAGCTCTAGCAACTGAACCTGTTCTGTCTAGGAACTCATAGACAATTCCAGTGTAATAATCTAAACCTCGAGCTATTGACATGTCAAATTCGCAGTTTTCAAGAACATCAAGAGCTTCTAAATGAATAATTAACGCTTCCATTTTTTCTATTGCTACTTTAACTTTATCACTAATCTCTAGAGATTTTACAGCTGTTATAACCTCTTGAGGATCTCCTTTGATTAAAGTAAAATCATAAGTTTTTGAAATCTGTTCTTCTGTAAGACCTTTCTCTTTTAATGCTGTTTTGACTTCATTTTCCTCGATAATCATCAATTCATTAAGATAAGGAGCTAATTCTTTTTTACTTTCTATATCGGGATAATTCTTTTCTTTTCGCGGATCTTGTTGCCAAATTGCTCGAAATTGCTGAGCAAGAACCTTGGATTCTGAAGAATTGTAACCTTTCTTTACCAAACCTGCTTCGATTGCATCTTGAACAAATTTTCCTTTAGCATCAATAATTCTGATTACTTCTTCCTTATTCTTAATATCAAGAAATTCCAAATACCTCTGAAGGAGTTCTCTGCTATTTATTAAACAAATAAATTCTCCATCTTTCATTCCAGCTGTTTTTATTATTCTAGTTGTCAAAGCAATTATCTCAGCATCTGCTGCAGGATTATCAATACCTATGATATCAGCATTGAATTGAAAATGCTCCTTTACTCTTCCTCTCTGGGGAGTCTCGTCTCTGAAAACTCTAGGAAGACAATACCAGCGAATTGGTTTAGGATATCTTTGATGTTGATTAACGATCAATCGAGCTAAAGATGGTGTCATCTCAGGACGAAGAACTAGTTTGCGCTCTTCTCTGTCAATCAATCTATATGTTTCAGTAGCTAGTGATTGTCCTGATTTGTATTCAATGAGCTTGGCATATTCTAAAATTGGACCTTCATATAGTTCATATCCAAAATGCTTGGATACGTTATGCATTGCATCGAAAATAAATTTGTATTCTGCGTAGTCCTCTGGATAGAAATCTCTATTCCCCTTAATACCTTTCAGTATCTCTTTGAGTTCAGAATCCATAATCTAATCAAACATAGTTGAAATAAAAAATATTTAACACTTCTGTTCAAGAGAAATATCATTCAATCATCAATAACGGATATTTCAAACATAGGTTGCTGAGTTTCTGACCAGAATGTTTGATTGTCAATCATATATTTTATAAGATAGCTGGTCAAATCCGATTCAGATAAATTAGTTCCTTTCTGAACACGTAACCCATGAATCTCTTTGATGAATTCAGTTAACAGTTTCATAAGTAGATTAGTACCTTTAAACTCATCAGTTCTAGTTGTAACTAGCCAGCAAGAAGTTTGACTATCAGCAGCTGTAACTATTTGTCTCCCTCCAATCCTCATGTACTCAAGAACAGATTCATCATCTGAAGCAAACTTGTATCGAATTACAGGAAAAAGTCCTTTATCTAGAAAATTATCATCCGCAGTTCGTATGCGAGCTTCTACTAATCCTTGCTCTGTTTTGATGTAAGCTACAAAGTAATCAACAGAAATTCCTGCACTTATGAGGTTAGTAATAATAGTATTTGCTAACCAATCTACTGTCTTTTTTATGTTCTTACCAGAAATAGGGGAAATAGAAAGAAATTCAATGGGATGTCCATTTGTTGGGCTCTGGAAAATACTATTAATAGATTTAATTACATCTTCATTAACTGGTTGATCCCAAGTATTGATTAAAACTAAAACAGGGGATTCTGCTTTAATCCATTTAAGAGCACGAACAAACCATTCTTGCGACTCATCTAGCTTTTCTTCTTTAGTCGCATCAACAACATAGATTAAAGCATCTGATCGAGAGATATAACTTTCCCAAAGAGAATTTCGAAAAGGTTCTTTACCACCAAGGTCAGTTAAACCAAGATTCAATCCATCAATTTTGACTATTTCTTGATTTATACCATATGTCGAATAGGTTTCTGTGATTTCATCACTCAAAAGCTTGTTTACTATAGCGGTTTTTCCGACTCCATCTAAACCTGCAATTGAGACAGATAACTCTCTGCTAGATGTTACCAATTCATTATTTTCTTTTGACTCCAACAATGTAGCTCACGTCTGCTCTGATTCCTTTTATCAATTGTGAATCGTCAGAAAACCCCTAAGAATATTATTGTCGAAAACTTATAAAAACATTCTGAACTTATTATCCGCAATTAAAAAATCAACAAATAATCAAACTTTTCTGAGATTCCTCTTTGAGTTTTCTCTGGAAGTTCTCTATATTACTCTAATTCTTCCGTTACTTTTGTAACACCTTACTATACTCTTAGTTCTTTCTCAGATTTTTAGTTTTTTATAAAACCGCAAGAATTATATATCAATGATAACCACATCACTTGTTCAATATACACATAAAATTAAACTGAGGTTAATAAAATGTACGGCCAACCTGTTTATATATTAAAGGAAGGAACCGAAAGGACAAGAGGAAAAGATGCCCAGAGAAATAACATTACAGCTGCACGAGCTGTCTCTGAAGCTATTCGTTCAGCCCTAGGTCCTAAAGGTATGGATAAAATGCTCATTGATAACTTTGGAGACACTACTGTTACCAACGATGGCGCAACTATCCTAAAGGAAATTGAAGTAAGTCATCCAGCTGCTAAATTTGTTATTGATCTTGCTAAGACTCAAGATCAAGAAACAGGTGATGGTACAACAAGCGTTGTTGTTATTGCTGGTGAGTTACTCAAGCAAGCTGAAGAATTATTAGATTTGGATATTCATCCAAGTTCTATTATTGAAGGTTACAAATTATCTCGATATCAAGCTGATAAGATACTAGAAGAAATGGCTCAAGATGTTCCATTTGAAGATGACAAAATCCTAAGGGCTGTCGCTGAAACTTCTATGTCTTCTAAAATTGTTAGTGGAGAAAAGAGCCCCCTTGCAGAACTCGTTGTAAAAGCAGTAAAATCTGTTGCTGAGGAAAAGGATGGGGAAATGTTTGCTGATATTGATAATATTCTAATTCAGAAGAAAAAAGGTGGAAGTTTAGAGGATACTGAATTAATTGATGGTATCATTCTCGACAAAGAATTCGTTCATACAGACATGCCTAAAAAAATTGAAGATGCTAAAATTGTTCTGTTGGACAAGGGATTAGAACTAAGCAAAACCGAAATTGATGCTAAGATTAACATTACCAGTCCAGATCAAATTCAAGCATTTCTTGATAATGAGCATGATATGCTAAAAGAAATGGCTGATAAAATCATCGCTTCAGGTGCTAATGTAGTTCTTTGTCAGAAAGGTATTGATGATATTATCCAACATTATCTTGCAAAACAAGGAATTGGTGCTGTTAGAAGAATCAAGAAAAGCGATTTGGAGAAACTAGCAAAAGCTACTGGTGCAAAAATCTCAACCAGCCTAGATGATCTTGCTAACTACATTGGAAAAGCTCAAGTTGCTGAAGAGAAATCCATTGGTGATGATAATATGATTTTCATTACTGGCTGTGATAATCCTAAAGCTGTTTCTATCATCATTAGAGGTGGAACAGAAATGATTGTTGATGAGGCAGATAGAGCTATTCATGATGCTTTGTGCGTTGTTCGTCAAGTTATTCATGACAAGAAAGTAGTTCCAGGTGGTGGAGCTCCTGAAATCGAGATTAGCCAAAAACTTGGTGAGTTTGCAATGGGTCATACCAGTAAAGTTCAGTTAGCAATCGAAAAGTTTGCTAAAGCAATGGAAATCATTCCAAGAACACTAGCAGAAAATGCAGGATTAGATCCAATTGATGTTCTTTCTGAACTACATGTTCAACACTCTAAAGTGGGATTCGTTTTCGGTGTTAATCCATTCAAATCTAAAGTAGATGATATGGCAAAGCTCAATGTCTTTGAACCAATTTCTGTAAAACAACAAGCTATCAGCAGTGCAGCTGAAGCCGCAGAGATGATTTTGAGAATAGATGATGTTATAGCAGCTAAAGAATTATCTGGTGGTCCAGGAATGCCTCCAGGTGGTCCAGGCGGAATGGACGAGGATTATTAATATTAATCCTACTCTTCTTATTTTTTTAATTTTAAATCTTAAAAATAGTATAATTATACTCTATAAGTTTTGAGTGCACTTGTTATTCTTTGAAGCATGTCATCTGTTACTTTGTCAGATTCAAGCTCTACCATAGCAACCCAAGTGGAATAAGCTGCTTCTCTCACTTCTCTGTTTTTGTCATTCATACCGTCAACTATGATGTCAACTACTTCAGCAGTAAGAGCCATACCATCATTTTTTCTTTTAAGTGGAGTATAGGACATTTTCCCCCATTATTATTTTTCTTGAAATCTTTAAAAATGTTTTTCATAAACACCATTTTTCAGTTAAAATAGGATTTGAAGACAAAAGAACCTATCCAGTTGTAATGCAGAAATAATGAAAAAGAAAAGAAAAGAAATTTAAGAGGATTTTACTCTTTCAGCAACAGCTTTTCCAAGTTGCTTTGCTTGTTCAAGAAGCTCATCTGTGGGGGAACCTTTGAATTCTAGTAGAGGTTCTACTACTTCCCAATCTAATTCTTGAACTGCATCAGCAGCTTGTTTCAAAGCTCTTCCACTCCACATAGATGATCCGAAGAAACCAACTATACGTTCTTTGAGATCTTTCCTCTTTACAAGATGTAAATAGTAAGAAGTATTTAGGAATGGACCTCCATCGTATGTTGGGAATCCTAAAATAACACCTTTGTATTTCCAAGTTTCTTTTATCAAGTAACTTAGATGGTCTGTTGAGAAGTTCAACACTTTTACTGGAAGACCTGCTTCTTTAACACCTTCAACAACATGGTTAACAACTTTAGCAGTATTTCCATACATTGAACCCCAAATGATTACTACACCTGGTATCGCCATTCTATTTGAAAGTTTAACGTATAAATCAATGATTCTTTGAGGATTATCTCTCCAAATAAGACCATGAGCAGGCGCGATAATTTTGATATCTAATCCACCTAGTTTTTCCATGGCTTTCTTAACATATTTGACATACTTAGCTACGATGTTACTAAAATAACGAATTGTTTCTTCATAAAAGATGTCAGGATCACATTCATCATCAAATAAACCAAAATCAAGAGCTTTGTATGAGCCAAATGCATCACATGAGAATAAGATTCCATCTTTGTTATCATAAGTAACCATTGTTTCAGGCCAATGAACCAAAGGATCCATGTAAAAAGTTAATTCTCTTCCACCCAAATCTAGTTTTTCACCTTCTTCTACTACATGAATATTTTCTGTTATTCTATAAAGACTTTCAATCATCCCTTCAGCTTTCTTAGAACACATGATAGTAGCATTTGGAACTTTCTCCAAAAGACGAAGCAATGAACTACTATGATCTGGTTCGATGTGGTTTAATATAATGTAATCAATTTCGAAGGAAGTAACTTCCTCAACTTTTTTCAAAAATTCATCAACAAAAGGAATTTTTACTGTATCAATTAAAGCTGTTTTTTCTCCCTTAACTATATAACTGTTATAACTTACTCCTTCAGGGATGGGCCAAAGTCCTTCGAAAAGCTTGGTTAGATGATCATTTACTCCAACATAATATATATCAGGCACTACTTCTTTCATTTTAATCAACATTTTTGGTTTTGTGACAATATAATGTCCAGTTTGAGAGGTTTTTCCTCAAATTCAACTACTAGAAACTCATGAGTTTTGTTTAAAAAGCTTAGGTTTTTTCAAACATTTGATATGTTCTTCTAACCAAAATTCTTAACAACATTAACAAAATAGTATCATTGTATAAAATGGAGCTCAAAGGAATTGATAAAGGGATTCTTCAGAAGGTAGAGGAATCTGAGTTAACTTTGGAAAATATTGCTGTTTCAACAGCTGTTGAATTAATAGACAAGATGGAAATAAGCGAAAAAGATGCAAAGAAACTCATTACAACTGCACAGAATGAGTTAGGGATTCAACCAGTTACAGCCTTGGAATTTCTTGAATCTGAACGTAAACGAGGAAAAATTACTACCTCTTCCACTGAATTTGATGGTATTCTTGGTGGCGGTATCTGGACACAGGAACTCACAGAGGTCGCAGGTGGGTTTGGATCTGGAAAAACTCAACTCTGTTTTCAATTGTGCATTAATGTTCAGCTAACTATTTACGAAGGAAGATTAGAAGGTAGTGCGTTTTTCATTGATACAGAAAGAGCTTTTTCTCCTAAGAGAATCATTGAAATGGCAACTCATAGAGGACTCGACGTTGAAGATATACTGGAAAATATCTACATTGGTTCAGCTGTGAACACACACCACCTCTTCAGTATAGTAGATACTTTGGCAGATATCATTCAGGAGAAAAACGTAAAATTACTCATAGTAGATTCCTTTGCATCTCACTTTAGATCTGAGTATATAGGCAAGAAAAGATTAGTAGAAAGACAACAAAAAATAATGCAAATTGCAGAAGAATTGATTGCTCTTGCAGTAAAATATGACCTTGCAGTTGTAGTTACAAATCAGATCATTGCAAATGTTGAAGAGTTCCTTTTTGGAAGCCCAGAGGAACCAGCATTGGGATTTGCATGGGCACATAGACCTCAACAGAGAATATTCGTGAGAAAATCGAGAGGAAGTTCAAGAATAGCAAGATTATTTGATAGTTCTAGAATGCCTGAAAGAGAAGCTTTGTTCTATGTAACAGAAAGTGGTCTTACAGATGCACCATTTTCATCAGATTTTTACTCGTAAAACATACAATAGAATCAGAGAAAATAACATCTGGGAACTAAAAGAGATTAAAATAAAATGGAGGGTTTTAGCTACTTTCTGCAGCTTTAGTTGCGGTTGCTGAATAAACTGTTGTTCTTCTTGAAGAAACAACTTGCTTAATAATTTTGTTTTCTTCAGCTTCACGTAAAATTTTCTTTGCTGTACTTACTCTGATATTGAACTTATCAGCTATGTAAGCAGGAGTGATTCCCTTAGCTCTCTTAATTTCAGCATCAATTTTCTTCTTTGTTTCTTCATCAGGAGTAAGGTCACGAACTGTTGGAATGAATTCCACTACGAGACCGAATTTTTTCTTCTTTCTGACTACTTTCCTTTCACGTGTAGACATTTCTCTCGTTTCTGCGATTATGTGTTGACTTTTAAGTTATTCGATTGAATGGTTTTTATGATAGAATTCTATGTATTTGTATAGTTAAAGAAGAAATTTGTAAGCTTAAATAGGGAAATAACGATAAATGAATGATGCAAGGTGTTCTGAGAACAGAAGTGATGGAAACAAAAGCTCATCCAGAATTAAGTTCGCTTTGTCATCAAGTGAAGAATCTCTACAATCGAGCAAATTATCTGTATAAGCAAGCACAACAACAAAGAACAACTCTTTCCTATTATGAATTAAATGGACAATTGAAGGGAGAAGAGTGCTACATGCTTTTACCAGCTCATACTGCACAACATACCCTCAAACTCCTCTGTAGAAACTGGAAAGCGTTCTATCAAGCAAGAAAAGAGTGGAAAGTCCACCCCGAACGGTTTCTTGGTTCTCCTCAACCTCCGAAGTATAAATCTCCTGGAGGAGAGATGGTAGCAATAATTACTAACCAACAAGTAAGAATACAAAACGGATGGTTACTCCTCCCTAAGAAAGTAGGGTTTAAGATCAAAACTCGTCTGACTTCCTTAGATTCTATACGAGAAGTGAGAATCGTTCCACGGGGAGTAGGGTATACGGTAGAGATAGTTTATCACAAAAATATTCCTAAACGTTTGCAGAAGAAGAATACCCGTAAAGGAGCAATGGATTTAGGGCTAACCAACCTCGTGACCTTTGTGGATAATATCGGTAGTCGATCGATTATTGTCAAGGACGAGGGGAAAGGAATCAAAAGTACAACTCAATACTATCTCAAAAGAATCAGCCAATTACAAGAACAGTATGCCCAGCAGCAACGAAAACAGTTGCGACAACAGAACAGATTAGTGTATGGCCAAGTATATCACCGATTAAGAGAACGTTGGAGAAGGAAAGTGAAAGAGTATTTCCACCAACTTAGCAGATTTTTAGTAAACCTCTGGAAAGAGCGGGAGTTATCTACCATTTATATTGGCTATAATCCTCTCTGGAAACAACAAGTAAGATTGCGGAAGAAAACCACCCAGCTCTTTGTGATCATCCCATTTCACCACCTCATCTCATTGCTAGAGTATAAAGCTGCAGAAGAAGGGATTGACATAGTACTAGTAGATGAAAGTTACACTTCCAAATGCAGTTTTTTGGATAATGAACCTGTACAAAAACAAACTTCTTACCAAGGAAGAAGAGTGAAACGAGGGATGTTTAAGTCAGCAACAGGGCAACTGATCAATGCTGATGTGAATGCAGCATACAATATCTTATTGAAAAGCGATCCGCAAGCACTTCCCCCAAGAAGTGTGGGCGGGGTAGGAGGGTACGTGATTTACCCCCATAGAGTGAGTTATTCAACAATGACCTCTACGAAAACATTGGTGTAACTACACAGTTATACAAAAGTACATCATTATCAAAAACCACAAAATTGATAATAATATCAATTATGTTCCTTCATGGACAAGCTTGAACTCCTTCTTCAAACATTCAATGGTCAAAATGACGAAGGACCACTTTTTAGTTTATGGAAGCACTTTCCAAATATAGACAGAGATCCTTATGCACTAGCTGAAATTCACGTAGACTTCTATAATAAGCATAAATTTGATTTAATGAAAATATCTCCTCATGGTAGATTTCCTGTTGTTGATTATGGATGCATTGTGGCAAAGGATTATGATCCAATCACTGGTAGCACAAGTTGTGAAAACTGTTGTATAACTACTGTTGATGATTGGGAGACTGTAGAATCAATAGATTCCGGAGAGGGAGAATTAGGAAAGCAGTTGAAAACCGTTGAGTTAATTAGTAAAGAACTAGAAAGCCTTCCAAAAATGATGACTTTATTTTCCCCCCTTATGGTAGCTTCCAAAATGGATACAAATTTAGTCTCGAACATCCAGAAGAAACCAGACTTAATCAAAGAATCTCTTTTTACTATTACAGATGATATCATTGAATTTGCTAAAGCTTCTATAGATGCAGGTGCTGAAGGTATTTTTCTTGCATCTCAACATTTCAGAAAAACTGATTTACCTTGGGAAGAGGTTCTTAAGTTTGAAATTCCATTCCTTAAGAAACTAATTTCAAAGATTAAGGGCAAGACTGAATTCATAGTGATGCATGTTCATGGTCAAGATATCCGATTCAAAGAAGCAGCAGAATTAATGGATGTTGATGCACTTAATTGGCATGATCAGTTAACATGGCCTGAAATCGATGAGGCTGCAAATATTTTTCCTAAGGGATTGCTTGCTGGTATAGATGAAACACAAGTATTGATTGATGGAAAATCTGATGATATTAAGAAAAATATTCTTGAATCGTTAAAACAATCAGAAGAGAATGAAAATAGAGTTATTATTGCACCAGGTTGTGTTATTCCTATAACTGTATCTGACGAAAATATAGAAATCATCTCCCAAACAATCAGAAAGGCAAGAAAAAGGTAGAATTAAATGAGTACAGAGGAGGAAATTAGTCTAATTAAGCATGGGACCAGGTTTGGATGGAAAGATTTTATCCTTAACTTGTCTTTTAGTTTGATTATGATTGCAAGTTTTGTTCTTTTTGTAATAGTTTTTCCAGATGAAGGATTTGACTTAACAACGAAACTGATAATAGCAGCAGTGACTTTACTTCCTGTATTGATTTTTGGCAATAGAGTATTCAGGGAACTTATTTATCCAAAGGATTTCATAGAAATTGTTGGTGCTGAAATCCATTATAGATCAACCCCTCTCTTAATGACTGGATACAGAACTAAAAAAGGCAATGTCAGAATCAAAGAAATAAGGAAATATGGTCTTTCTCGAATTCCGCGAAAACTTTCTTTAGACCTGTGGAGAAAGCATAGGAATAAAGCAATGTTAGTAGTTCAGCTTCGAAGTGGAAAAGAATTCTTTTTAGGTGAATTTATTGCAAATGAAGATTTAGCAGAGGTTTGTATTCATATAAGATATATGCATCCAAAAGCAAAGTTTTCTACAAACTTAAGTGAGGAATTTCCTGATTTAGTCAAGAAAGAGAAGGAATTATTAAAATCAAAGAAATTGAAGAAGCTTGAGGATTTTGATGAAGAACCAGAAGGCACAGTATTCAGAAAAAGACGTTGAGAAGAATATCCTAGCTTTTATTAATGAAAATCATAGATTGTAAATAGATGGCAACTAACCAATCAACTAGCTTCAATGTAAACAAACATAATATTGCTGTATTAGATTTTGGAGTTACATCTCTTAAAATAGTCATAGTTGATCCTTCTCATCCAGAAGAACCCTTCCATTCTCAAAGAATCTATCTCCCTTTAAGGACCAGAAGGCAGGAAATTGATGGTGAACTGAAGACAATTTTACGATCCTATGCTGATTACAATATTCGTAAATTTATTTTAACCACAACCAGCCCACTTTTTGCATCTGCAAAAGAAACTATAGAATTTATTATTAATTCTGTTACAAATTTCATTCATCCTGCTAATATAGTTCTATATACCCATGATGGTGAGTTTGTAACAATCAAGCAAGCATTAGAAAATCCATCTAAAGTTGTCTCAGTAGGCTGGAAAGCTTTGGGTAAAGGTTTATGGAAAATGACAAAGCAAGAAGGTTTGGTAGTTGACTTTTCAACAAGAACTACAAGTTTTATTCCTATACGAGAGGGAGAGATTCTATCTAGCTCAAAATCAGATCACGAAAGGATGAAAAACGATGAATTAATATTCTTTGGTTTAATGGAAACAAATGCAGCATTCATTCAACCCATATTTGAATATAATGGAGAAACATTTAATCTTCCTTTTGAAACTCATGCGATAACAGCTGATGTTTTTCTAGTAACAGAAGACATACAATCATCAGATTATATAACAAATACACCTGATAAAAAAGCTAAATTCAAAGAAGATGCTTTGGACCGAATTAAAAGCATGTTTTGTATTGTTGATGATTGTTTTCATGAACAAGATTTAATCAAAATCGCTTATTTACTCAAGGTGAGAATGCTCGAAAAAATAAATAGACTCATAAAGAAGAAAATGGAAGAATATCAACTTGATAAGATTATTATTACAGGTATTGGAGCTAATATTCTTTATCAGTATCTAATGGAG
>MEHH01000028.1 GCA_001940755.1 Candidatus Heimdallarchaeota archaeon AB_125 | reverse complement strand
CTAATTCCTTTGATTCCAATAGTCTGATTTTGGTGCAAGGAGTGGGAGAAGCTCTTCCTTTCAGAAAAGATACAATTCCTCAAATTTTCGCAAATGATACATTACATCATATACTTAAACAGGAAGAAACCCTAGCAGAATGTTATGAGGTTATGATGAAGAGTGGTTATTTTACAATTAGGGAATTTGATCCAAAGTACTGGAAAACAAAGTTCCTCATCTTTTTTGAAAAGGTATTAATGTTTGGAAGTACTTTTTTGTCCCCACAAAAGCTTGAAGACATGTGTAAGGAAATAGGTTTTTCAGTAAATTGGCAAAGATTGACTAAATCAACCTATATGCTTGAAGCTATGAAAAACTCTCCCTAAATCAAGAATAATAGGTATATACAAACCGCAATAGAAGCGGGAAGAGTCAAATTGTCTAGAAAAATATAGCTCAGAGCTTCAACTATCACACCAACAAGTGTGATGACAATAATCTTCCACCATGTACCGGGAACTAGAAGTAAAGATCCAATTGCTAGTCCAACTACAACCCCAATACAGGTTCCAACTAATACACCTAGTGATCCTTCTAAGCTCTTTTCAGCAAATATCTTGTATTTTATTTTACCGTAAGGTCTCCCTATCATTTCCCCTAATCCGTCACCTAAACTAACAGTAAGATAAGCTGCAGTGAAAACATAAACATCTGTCCTAAAGAACCACAATATCAGTATCATTGTTGTTCCCATTAGAACTGCATTAATGAAGAGCTCCCAAGGGTTATCTTCTTGTCTAGAACAGAGGATGAAAATTCTCTGAAATATACGAATTTGAGGGATTGCCGATAAAATCAAGAGAATCCCAATAGCTATTGCTAAAGTGATGAAAATATCAAGAATATTTGCAAAGAATAGAGGAAAGAAAGCTACAATAGTATTCAGAATCATATGCCCAATTTTTCTAATTTGCCATCGTTCTAGCTTTAGAGCTTTTAAAACAAATACAACATTAATAGTTAAGAAAATAACTACAATACCGACACTGATTGCTATCCAATTTAGTTCAGTAGTGCTGAAACTCAGCTCAGTATTAATGATGCCCATGTCTTTCTACCAACAATTTTGTTATGGTTTACATATTAATTCTTTCATTTTCATATGGAAAAACGAATGAGAGTGAGCTGGAGTTACAACCCAAGCAGTATCTGCTCCTCTACCAGTTCCACCAATTGCTATAACATCATCCATAGAGATAACACCTGCATCTGCAGCCATAATTACAATTTCTGCACAGACTTTAGTACCTTGACCAAATAATCTAAGTGTCTCTGCCATTATTTCAGTGGTTAACCAAGTTCCATGTTTCTTTCTAACTGCCCTATCAATACCAGCTAGAGCATGAGTTGCAGTTACAACCTTTACACCTTTTGTTTCAAGTTCTTGTATAGATTCTAAGGGGATTTCCATCTCACCAGGTTCTCGAAAACCAGCTTGATGAGTTACTGCAATAAGCTTCACACCTTTGATAGCATCTGCAGCCTTTAATGCTGTGCTACCAGAGGTTGTTGCAACTATAACTTGACGAATATCTCCTTTTTCTAATCTTTTATTCACTAGAGAAAAGACTTCTTCAGAATAATCTCCAGGTTTGGGAAAATGAACAGTCATGCATAAGGTTAGTTTGTCGTAGTTTATAATTTTTTTTCATGTTCTATACAGATTTACACATTGTATTCTAACCAAAACTGTGAATTTCTCAACAAAATTTATAGATAACTAAAGGAAATTGTTGCTTAATGAGTATAAGTTTTGAGCTCGATCAAAGAAAAGCAAATGCAGTCATGATTAGTTCAAGAAAGATAATGCTCAATAAAGGACAATTGGAAATTTTTGAAAAACTTCTTGAATGTATCATGAACGCAATGCCTACTATTAACAGATCAGGTATTGAAGCAATTCTTAAACATTCATGCAGAGAGTGGGAGAAAGAGAAAGTTCGTCCAATTAACGAATTTAGATTTATACATGCAAATGAAAGAATGAAAGCTTTTGATGAAATTCTGATAAAACTCTTTTTTACACTCAAAAAGGCAATGATTCATCCTCTTAATGATGAAACAATTGCTTTTCTTCGAAATGCAATTTTAACTAGTTACAAGGATTTTCTTGAAGCAGAAGGGTATGTAGTAGATTTTCTTCCTTGAAAAAATGCTGAAAATTCAAGAAAAACTGTTTTTTCTCGACAAGACATTTATATTAGTTAGATTTTTTGCTGATTAAGGTTGTATTATGAAGAAAAAGAAGATTATTCTTTTGTTGCTTCTCAGTCTTCTAGCAGTTCTTACTTTTAGTATGGTTACTACTAACATACAAGCACAGACCTCACTAGATGTTCTAGTAGTAGGTGAAGATATTGAAGAAGCTTTACTAGCAAGATTATCTCTGGATCCGATGTTTGTGATTACAGAGAGCGAAACAATTGGAGCAGATATAAGCGGTTACGATTGCATTGTCATTCTTGATTATGCACCGACTACTGCAGAGATTGGATTACTAGGAGCTTTTCCTGGTGGTATTGCAATTTTTATGTATACTAATCTAGCGTCAAATGCTACTTTGTTAACTTCACTTAGTTTGGCTTCAGATGCCAATGGAACCATTGCTGATGGTAAAACTTCTCTCCCAGTTCCAGTTGAAACTACTTTCGTTGGTGATCCCCCTGTAATTATAGATAATATCCAATGGAATTCTGTTCCAACAATAACGAATTATACTGATATTCAGCTTGAAGGAACTGTATTAATTGAAACATCAGATACAAGCGACGATCCTAATCTCGGCCTTATTAGCAGATCTGCATCAGAAAGACATTATGTATTCAATTTCTATCCAAGCACAGAATTCAACACTGAATTAATTGAATGGCCATACTTCAATTATTTGCTATATATGACAATGAAATCATCAGTGGGAGATACAGTTCTTAAATATGCTAAATGGGAATTTGCTCCCGTACCACATACAATGGAAACAGTAGCTTTAGGAATTGCTGTTGTCTTAACTAGTGCTATTACAATTACTGGATTTATTTTTGCGAAAAAATACGCCAAGAAGAATCCAATTAAAGAAAAAGATCTCGAGGAAATGAGTAAAGAAGAGGAGAAAGCTGAAGGATGGGAAGAGGTTGGAATGCACAGACAATTAGGTGGATTCTTAGTTCAACTATTTGCAGGTCTTCTAATCATTCTGCCTAATGCTGTGATGTCAGCTTTGGTTTTTCCACTGCTCATTCTTCCAAGCCCTCAAGCTGCTGGATTTTATGATTTTACTATTCGATTCTTTGAGGCTCTCTGGCTATTTTTTGACCTTGGTACTAGAATTATACTTATCAAATTCTTCAGTGAACACAGAGTAAAGAGACCACAACAAGCTATCAAATATGTTCAACTTTTCGTCTGGTTCCAAATGGTATCAGGAATCGTACAGTTATTCCTTATCTCGTTTCTTGGTTCGATTATATTTCCACATACTTTTCTAGCTCATATGTCTTGGATATTTGTTACTCATGCATTTTTCCAATGGCCTGCGTTCTTCCTAGTTTTCATGTATCTATTCCAAGCTATGAACCGGATAGACATTTTCCAGATTCTGAATCTGTTGCTTTACGCTGTGTTAAATATAACTATCCAGTATGGTATAATTGTTCTATTCAGATTTACTTTAGGAAAAAATCCTATTTTTGGAGATGGACTGGCGGGAGCAATAGGTTATAGTGTAGGATTTTATGTAATTCAAGTACTAGCATTCTTTATAGGAATGCTATTCTTCAAGAAACTAGGATTTTCATTGAAAACGGTTTTCAGAGTAGATTTCACGAAGGCAGAAATTAAAGAAGCATTCAAATTTGGTATAAAGTGGATGTCAGGAGCAATTCTACCACCTTTAGGATGGTTTATTCAGCTATTCTTACTTTCTAAGTTTTTACCGAATTACACACAGCAGCAAGGGTACTTCTCAATTGCATGGAATTTTGCAATGATCGTGATGCTAGTAGGTTTATTTGCGGAAGGATTCCTACCTGCGATATCTGAATCCTACCATGCTAAAAAACCAGTATTAACGAGATATTATACAGTCAGTTCTCTTAAATGGAGTGCGTACTTTGATTGGTATCTTGTCGCTGCCCTTGCGGCTGTTGGATGGA
Source organism: Candidatus Heimdallarchaeota archaeon AB_125 (assembly GCA_001940755.1). Taxonomy (GTDB): domain Archaea; phylum Asgardarchaeota; class Heimdallarchaeia; order Heimdallarchaeales; family Heimdallarchaeaceae; genus UBA460. The sequence continues at coordinate 12,366 of MEHH01000028.1, read as the reverse complement.
GATTCATAGAAGGGGGAGCAGGTGCTGAATGGGCAAGTGCTGGTACTTTAATCATCTCGTTCTTGTTCTTCCACTCAATTGGATACTTCTCTTGGTTAGGAGACTGGATGTTCGCTGGAAGTGATCGACCGGGTTGGGCGGCTATTAGTTGGGTAATCGAACAAGTAATTCGTACTGGATTGCTGGTAGCCTTTATTCCAATGCATTCTTGGTTTGATGCAACTTTTGGATCTCCAATGATTGCAATAATGTTTGCATACTTCCCCGCACTTATAATCAAGAACATCTACATGTGGTGGCAGATTAGACGAAATGACTATTTCAAATTCAAGTGGAAAGATCTTTACTGGCAAGGAATAATAGCGCCTTTGATTTCTGCTGCAATATTGTTTGGAATACTTGAAGGATTGTTCCGATTAATTTGGCAAGGAGAAATAATCACTTCAGTTGTAATTTTGCTTGTTGGAACTTTACTTGGATTATATCTATACGCTTTCATTGCGAGTTTCTTTGGAGCTTTTGATGATAATACTCTAGAAGAGTTGAAGACGGCTACTAGAATGGTTAAAGGTCTTGGTTGGATGGCAAAACCACTCTACAAAGTTTCAGAATGGGGAGCAAAGATATCCCCACTCCATAATAAATTCAAGATATCTATCTTCAAAGAAGCAGCAGCTGAAGCTGAAGAATTAACTAAAGAGAAGGCTCAATTAGTTATCTAACTTCTCTTTCTTTCTCATTTTTTTGCTTTTAGAGCTGATTGAATAGTACGTTGTATCCATTCTTTTGTAGATGAATCTTGTTCTAATTCTATGCAATAATCCCAATGCTCTCCTACTATTAAACCCATTAAAGCAATCTTCTTGAACTTCCTTGGCTTGTTTTCAAGAGTTAGGAAAAGAAAGAGCAACTTTGCAGCTTTAAGTTTGAGTTTTTCCTTATCTAATGAATAATCTAACAGCACTTCATCATCTTGCAATGTTATTGCAACTTCATCAGCAGCTGTGTTAATTGATGCAAATTTAGTAAGGGCAAGAAGTGAATAATTCCTTACCCAATCTATTCTTGAAGAAGTTTGAGCATGTCCAAAAAGTGATTTCAAGCAACCATTACTGATTAATTCCTGAAGTGCTTGTCTTCTAGCAGAATCCCCAAGTGACGGAGTAGATATGATTTTATCAAACTTACTGCAATCCATCAAGATATCTTGGTCATCCATTTAAATAAACTTTGAGAAAAGGACGAGTAAGAAAATTTTTAACCATCTCTAACTGACATGCCTTATGGATGCCGTTACACACGGAAGTGTATCAGTTCTTATTGGATTGATTTTCGTTCAATTTTATCCCGGCATTCCTATTTGGTGGCTCCTACTTGTAATGTTTGTTTGGGGAATTCTTGTGGATTACGATCATGTTTTCTATTACAGGAAAAAATTCAAGGATGTGCCTATATGGAATATTCCAAAATGGATTAAGGTATATTTCAAAACGCTAGATGAGAGAGATGAATTTATTTACCATACATGGTTGCAAGAACCTTTTGGTGTCCTTGTTGTAAGTGGATTAAGTGTTCTTATCTTTATATTCTCCCCATATCCAGAGCTTGCTATACTTGCATCTAGTTGTTATACAGGACATTATCTCATGGATTTACTCTCTGGAAAAATGAAACCTTTAGCTCCATTTTATCCCAAATTTATTATTGATTTGAAAATCCTTCCTGCTAGTTCATTTACTGCAGCTTCTGTTACTTTAATTGCTTTTTTTGTTGGACTGGTTGTTTATCTTTTCGTGTAAAAAGGTGGTTTTTCTCGATAAATTTTTGAATTCATAGATTATTGTACAATTAATGTCATCTGATATGGTTGGAAAAGTTCCATTTTGGCTAGTAAAATTTGCGATAAACAGTGTCTTCAGAAGGAAGATGATAGAGTACAATAAAGTAGTTTTACCTGAAGATGATTCAAAATGGACTAAGATGAATACGATAACTTCCAGTAAAATACGTAAATATGATTTTCACGCAGTTTTAGAGAATGGTGAATTCTTGATAAAATCCGTAGATAATGGTATTATCAATGTAAGAATATCCAAAAATTTGTCTGATCTTCCAAACACAGATGCTGTTGTTCTAGAAAGTAAAAGTCCTCATCCTTTAATTGTTAATAAAGAAGAAGAGAAAATTATAATAGCACAAGAATCTGGTCCAAATTTGTTTATTGTTTCTAAAATCAACAAAGAAAAAGGAACTATTAGCTTTGAAGATGGATTTGGGTTCCAAATATTTGAGGAAGAGTTTCCTAGCTATCATGAAGAAGACTGGTATAAGGTAGAAAAGCTACCAGAAGTTAAATGTGAAAATTACTATGGTTTTGGAGAAAAGGGAGGTCCTTTAGATAAGAGAGGAGAGACAATATCATTCTGGAATACAGATTCTTTTTCATACGATGTGGATGATCAAAAATTGTATCAAACACAGCCAATACAGATAGTAATTAGATCAAATGGATTCTGCTATGCTATTGTATACGATAATCCAAATAGAAGTCAAATAAAAATCAGTGATACTGATGGATGTTCTACTGAATATTTCGTAAATGGAGGTGGAATTAACTATTATCTTATTGTTGGACCATCAGTTTACAAAGTATTATCGAAATTAGCTGATCTTCTTGGTAAGGCACCATTTCCTCCTATTTCTGCTCTAGGTCACCATCAAAGTAGATGGTCATATTATCCTGAATCTGAAGTGCGACAACTAGCTTCAGAATTTAGAACAAGAAATATTCCTTGTGATTACATCCACTTAGATATCGATTACATGAATGATTATCGAGTATTTACATGGAATAAGGAACACTTTCCAAATCCAAAAAAAATGGCAGAAAATCTTCTTGAACAAGGATTTAGATTAATGGCAATGACTGATCCAGGAGTGAAAGTGGACCCAAAATACAAGATTTACAAAGAGGGAATAAAGGGAGGTCACTTCTGCTTAAACCCTGATGGTTCTATTTACACAGGTCCTGTGTGGCCAGGAGATTGTCATTTCCCTGATTTTACACAAATAAAAACCCGAGAATGGTTTGGCAGTCATTTTACTGCTTTGACTAATGTTGGAATCAGTGGGTTTTGGATTGATATGAATGAACCTTCAGTTTTCAATGAAAAAGGAACAATGGATGATGATATAATACATCCAGGAGAAGGAAAACCTCGTTTGCATAAAGAGGTGCATAACGAATATGGTCATTTGATGGCAAAAGCAACTTATGAAGGATTAGAAAAACTCTTACCAAACAAGAGGATCTATATCAACTCTCGAGCTGCTTCTTTGGGAACACACAGATATGCAGGAACTTGGACTGGTGATAATATTGCAAACTGGGATCATTTACAGATTAGTATTCCTATGCTATTAAATATGGCTGCTTCAGGACAATTAATGATTGGACCTGATATAGGAGGATTTGCTGGGAAACCAGGAGCAGAACTACTTACACGTTGGTATCAAGCTGGAATTTTGTATCCTTACTTCAGAAATCACACTATAAACAAGAAGTGTTCTCAAGAACCATGGGCTTTTGGAAAGAAAACAGAAAAAATCATAAGAAAAACAATTCAACTGAGATATTCGTTGATGGTTTACATTTATGGAAGTATCAGACAAACTTGTTTAACTGGTGTTCCTGCTTTTCGAGCTTTATGGATAGATTATCCTAAAGATCCTATGTCTCATATAGCAGAATGGTCAGAATCGGAATATCTTTTTGGAGACAATCTGTTAGTAGCTCCAATTCTTAAAAAAGGTAGAAGAAAAAGAGAAGTATATCTCCCACAAGGAAAGTGGTATAGTTTCTGTGGAAAACATGTTTTTGAAGGTGGAAAAATTCATGAAATTGATGTTCCTATAGAAATGACACCAATATTTGTTAAGGAAGGTTCAATTATTCCATTCATCAATGAATCTATTCAACATACTGGAGAGATACTTGATTCAAAAATTTCTCTAAGAGTATATCCCTCAGATTCTAAGGCTGAAGGAGAGATCTATCTTGATGATGGAGATTCGTTAGAATTTGTAAAGGGAGATTTTGAAATAGTCAAAATCGAAGGAGAAAAGAAAGAAAGAGACACTTGGTACTTCAATATTACCAGAGAGGGTAGAAAGAAGAAATTTGTGGAAATAGGAGAAATAACAATATTTGGAGAAGAAAAGGAGAATTATTTAGTATTCGAGAAATAATTATTATTCAAGATAGGAACTAGCTCTACCAGTTAGAACCTTATTGAAACATTCTGCATATTTAACTCCTAAGAACATACCAGCTAATGACATTTCTGAGAGAATATATTTTTTAACTGGCCACTCTCCATAAGCTTCTTCATAAACATCTAAACAACGCTCTACTTTGTCTATTTGTTTAGATACATCAATGTATATTGAACTTCCTGCCATTTCCACTCCTCCTTCAATTGGAGTGTAAAAACCAACATTTTTTCTGTGCGGAGGGAATTCATCTTCTTCATTATTGTATCTTGCATAAGATAAAGCATCTAATGCAATTGTGTGAGTATACCTGTGATCAGGATGGCCCAAACCTAATGTTTTGTATTCTCCCCAAGTAATAACTATATCAGGTTTAAGTTGCTTAAAAAGACAAGCAAGTTTCTTTGCATTTTCAATTGTTGGAGTTACTCCAGAATCTGGGATATCTAGAAAGTAATATTTAGCTCCAATAATTTCTTCAATTTTACTTACATGTCCTTCTCTTGTTCTAGCAATTTCCTCATGACTTCCCTTTAAACTGGAAGCATTCTCTCCATGAGTAAGCATTACTACAGAAACAGTGTCACCTCTTTCACTATGATTAGCTAGTGTTCCTAACACTCCTGCTTCATCATCAGGATGGGCAAATACTGCTACAACATTTAAGGAATCATTATTCATTTCAATCAGAATAACGTTTTGGGATTTTGCTTAAAAATACAAGTTTCTTACAAAAAAGAAGATTGATGGTTTTAAAAACCATTCACCCATAAAAAATTTTGGCAGATTCTTTTGTAAAACTATAAAAAGGAAAATAGCAATAAGATGTTATGAAGAATTTAAGAAAGGGGATATTAACTTTCATACTATTCTTGTTATTATTTTTCACCTCGTCAATCTTTATCCAAGGACAGAACTTCGGGATTGATGATACCTTACCTAGCATTGATGCAACTACAAAAGATTGGACTGTTATGATTTATCTTTGTGCAGATAATAACTTAGAATACTTTGGCTTAGACGATTTGAATGAAATGGAACAAGCTGGGGGAACCACAGTTGATGTAAATGTAATTGCAATGGTTGATCGATGCGCTTATGATTATGAAACACCTGAATTTTCAAACGATTGGTCTGAAACTCGTTATTATACAATTGTCGGTGATGGAAGTACAACAACTTTCACTTCTCCAATGAACCAATCTCTAGGTGAAGTAAATATGGGTGACCCACAATCCTTGAGAAATTTCATAGATTGGGGATTGGCAAACTATCCTTCAGACAAAACTGCTTTGATTATTTGGGATCATGGTGGTGGCTTAAGTGGAGTATGTTGGGATGAAGATAATGGAGATGACCATCTAACTATTAATGAGCTAGAAACAGCTCTTACAGGTTACTATTTTGATTTTCTAGGTTTTGATGCATGCTTAATGGGACAATTGGAAGTACTCTACGAACTGAAAGATTATTGCGAAATTTACACTGCCAGTATGCTGAATGAACCAGGAGACGGTTGGGATTATTATGAATCTTTGTCAGCTCTTATCGCTACTCCATCTATGTCTGCAAGTGTTTTCGCTCAAAATGTTTGTCAAGATTATGCTGATTTTTATGTTGCTTATAGTGATTATGTGACATTAAGTGCATATAATACTACAGAGCTTATTGGTATTGAAACTTTAATTGATGATGTATCTTCAGAGTTGATTAATCATCTTCCTACTTATGGATATGAGATATATTCTGCAAGACTCAACTCAATGAGTCAACTCCCTGATTTGGAATGTGATTATTATGAATTCCTGACAAATCTACAATCGATATCTGCTCCTTCGTTAAATACTGCAGTTGGTAGTTTGATTACGGCTCTTGATGATGTTCTAGTAATTTCAAGTTCAACATTTATTACAGATCCTTACGGACTGTGGGGATTCTTGCCTGCATTGCCATATGAACATTATAATGACTTCTATATCTATTCAAATCAAAGTGTAGTCAATTCCTATGTTAATTTCTACTATGATTTGGAGTTCGTTCTAAATACAAATTGGGAAGATTTCCTCTATCAATGGAGAGTTGCACTAGGAGGTTTAATTCCAGAAGTTAGTACAAGTTCACCCTATTCAGATTCTCTAGTTGATGGAGGTTATTTGTACGCTCAAGCTGATTTACCTACACCAACTCCTGGGTATACTTATGAAGCATCCTTATCAATGGATTTCGGTCCAGATTTTGATCTTGAGATATGGAATGAAGCAGATTGGATAGGCCTACCAAACGGATTCTATGGTTATGGAGGAGAAGTAGGTTCAATTACAGAACTAGTAACAATTTCACCAGCTGCAGATAATCCATTATTCTTCTACATCTATAGTTATTCAGGGGCAGGATCATTTACTTTAAGCTTGTCAGAAGTTGATTTTGATGAAGACTTATTTGAGGAAAATGATGATTATGGTCAAGCTGCTGAAATTAGCACAAATACAATCTACAATCTAATTGCTAATGATGACGATTACTTCTTTGTATATTTACCTGCAGGAGTATCAGTATCAATAGGTTTAGATTTTAATCCAACAGTAGTAGATTTAGATTTATATCTAGATGATTTTGAATATACCGAACTTGATTATAGTGAAAATTATGACACTACAGAATATATCAATTATATCACAACTTATTCAGGATTATATTATGTGATTGTTACCTATTTTGATGGTGCAGCAGGTGAAGATTATGCATTGATAGTTTCTGTAGAGACAATTCAAATAAGTAGTATAGATATCTCACCTTCATATCTTTATCAAGGAGATTCTGTTACGGTTTCAGGTTCTGTCACTGGTATAAACACAATTACCTCAGTAATATTATCCTATAGTTATGATTCCATTGTTTGGACCAATATTTCTATGACATTGTCTATAGGATCATCATATGAAGCAACCTTTGTTCTGACAGATGATGCTGATTATGTATATATTCAGATATTCGCTTATGATAGTGAAGACAATTGGGAATTATCTGCAAAGAAAACATACATTGTTCATGAAGACACTAGTTTTACTTCATTTCCGTGGTATTTGGCACCTCTACTAGTTATCGGAATAGCGTTCATTTTCAGAAAAAGAATTACCAAGACATAAAGAGATAGATATCTCTTTTTCTTCTATTTCTGTTAAAATTATATACTAGTGCTTTTTTCTTAACATAGATTAGTATGTTTAAGATACTTGGAATAGACAAAGAAAAATGCATCAAATGTGAAAAATGTATACAAAGTTGCAGCGTTGAACTTTTCTCTGTTGAAAGAACTGATGACATGGAAAAAAAGATACATTTTGCTGACACATATAGGTTCTGTTTTAGATGCGGACATTGTATTTCTGTTTGCCCAACAGAAGCAATACTCTATGAGGGAGCTGATGAAGCATTTAATTTTAAGGAAGCCAAGAATCCATCTCTGTTACTCTCTTATGAAGATTTCATGAAGTTCACCAGAACTAGAAGGTCAACAAGAGTTTTCAAAAATCAACAACTTTCAGAAGAAGAAATAACCAAGATTCTTGAAGCTATGAGATATTCTCCTAGTGCAAGTAACAGACAGAATCGTCATTACATTGTTCTCTCAAAAGAAGAAGACATTGCTTTTCTAGCTAACAAGGTTTCTCATTTAATGGTAAAAGCAAGAAGATATCTTAAACTGAAATATCTTGCAGTTCCATTTACAAGTGGATTATTACGCAAGCGTTTGCTTAATCCTAAAACAAAAGTAAGACTAGATGATTTTTTTAAGAAGAAAAGCGAAGGTGTTGATCAAATCTTTTTCAATGCACCTTGTGTAATCATCATTCATGCTCCATCTTATTCTAGAATGACAGCTTCTGATGCAGGGATAGCAATAACTCATGGAATGTTAGCAGCTCATAGTATGGGATTAGGTACATGTTGGATTGGTTTTGCCCAAGAGTATCTCTCTAGATTCAAAAAGGGGAGAAAACAAATAGGTGTTCCAAGAGGACATAATGTTTATGGAGTTTTTATTGTAGGTCATCCTGAACAAGAGTTCCTTAGAGCCCCTCCTAGACGTGAAATCTATTTAGATTGGAGAAAATAGACTAATCATAAGTCTATTATTCCGATTTTATTTCAGTATCACCTGTTTTAAGGTCAAAAATATGAATATCTCTTTTCACAGGGATTTGAACACTAATTTTTTCTAAATCGATTTTATATAAATAGAATCTAGGATCTTCAGCAGATTCCCAGTATCCATCAAACCATGGAATAGCATTAGCTAAGTCTTGTCTGATTTCAGCATCATCAATTAGAATTGTTTTTCCTGTTCCTCTTATGGTACTCATATCTTCTCTATCTTGAGGATTTATTGCAAATTCAACAAAACTATTTGCTTCTAATTCCTTAATCTTCTTTCTGCCTGCTATACTAACAAACCAGCAAGTATCTTTATGATAAATCAATGTCATGGGTCTAACTTTAGGCTTATCTCCATCTATCGTTGCTAGATACATCAAGGGTTGTGTTTTGAAGTAATCAATAACATCTTCAATTTTCATACACTTCATAGATATTAGACATTAATATGCATTTGTTTTTTGTCTAATGTTAGTTCTTTTTAAACTGAAAACCTACAGTCCATCCATGACTAATGAAAGAGAATATCCAGTTCCTATCAAGGAAATTTATTTTCCAGTTAAAGTCACAGATATAGAGAGATATAAGAAATTTTATGAAGAAACATTCAATTTTGAGATATCTTGGTATATTGGACCTGAAGCTGGTTGGTGTGAATTTTTCCTACCAGGTAAAGTTGCAAAACTGGGATTAAATCTAGTGGAAAAAGATCATGAATATCTCCCCAATTCAGGTGTTCTCACATTCAATGTACCAGTTTTAGAAGAAACTAAAAAATATCTAGAAGGTAAAAGTATTGAAACCACTGAAATTGTTGACATACCAAAGATGGTATCTTACTTCAATATAAAAGACTCCGAAGGTAATTCCATACAGATAATTAGTGAACCTAGAATCAACGAATAAAGTAAGCTCTCTACTCAATTTTTTTATTAATAATTTATTTTTTATCTAGATAACTAGGTTTTTTCATGTATACCTAGTTTTTAAGCTGTGAGAACGTTCTAGACGGCAAACTAATCCCGACAAAAAACGAATTACATTCGTATTATTATTGTACGATTTTCAAGAAAAAGAAAGTATTTTCTGGATAAAACTTATTATCAACAGTATCATTCGTTATGTGATTAGAATGACATTCTCAATAGTTGCTTATGATTCTGAAGAGAAAGAATGGGGAGTAGCTGTGCAATCAAAATTCGTTGCTGTTGGAGCTATCGTTCCTTTTGCTAAAGCTAATGTTGGTGCAATCGCAACACAAGCTTGGTGTAACACAAGTTATGGACCAAAAGGATTAGCATTATTAGAACAAGGTATGACAGCTGAGGAAACAATAAAGATTCTTACTCAACACGATGAAAAAAGAGAACATAGACAGGTTGGAATTGTTGACTCTTTTGGAGGAGTAGCTTCGTTTACAGGAAAGAAATGTTATGATTGGGCAGGACATGTCATGGGTGAAAACTATGCATGCCAAGGGAATATACTCGTTTCAGAAGACACGGTATTAGCTATGTCTCAAGCATATAGAGAAACATCAGGTGGTTTAGTAGATAAACTCCTAGTTGCTTTAGAAGATGGACAAGAAGCTGGTGGAGATAGTAGAGGAAAACAATCAGCTGCAATACTCATTGTAAAAGAAGAAGGAGTTTATGATGGAGGAACTGATAGATACATAGACGTTAGAGTAGATGAACATGAACACCCAATTAAGGAATTACGTAGGGTGTTTGAGAACTATGACCTTTCGTTGTTAAAGCGAGATGATCCAAAGGATAAAGTGAAACTTGAGGGAGACGTAATGAAAACTATTAAAGAGGTTCTAACAATTGATGGCTTCTATGATGGAGAGATAGATTCCAAATATGATGATGTAACAAAGGAATCTCTTCAGAAGTGGATGCACACCAACAACTTTGAAGTTAAGGAGAGAGAAGATAAGTATATGTGGGGAGCTGTTTATAGGTTCATTCAGAAAATAAAAGAAAATGAAGTATGAAATAGAATTACTTCTTCTTTCTGTTTCTTGATTTTACGAAAATCATAACTATTAGTGTGAATGCTAAGATTCCCAATGCAGGATAAGGTGTAGTTTCTGTATTCGTAGGAGGTGGTGTTGTAGGAGTTGTTGGTGGATCTGCAGGAACGTAATCATCATTAGATTCTATATCTATCCCTAAGAGATATTCTATAGTATTGTAAACAAAATACTTGTTATCTTTGTCTGTTAATCCATAATCGAAATCTGTCCAAATTGTAGCTCCAAAAACAGCTATAGAAGAGGATCCATCTACTTCTACTCCAGCAATAGGAATGATATTACCTCCTACATCGTTATCGGTCATATCATAAACGACAGCAGGCGCTGGTGGCATTTCATTTGATTGGTAGAAATAGTTTTCACCATAAATTAACCAATTAACATCATCTGAACCAGTTGCTTTATAGAGCGAGCTTGGCGAGAAAAATCGTATTCTTCTTGTTAGGGTTGATGTGATAGATGATACTTCTGGATCAAGATTGTAATTTCCAGTATAACAGTACCAATCTTTGTAGTATTCCGGATCTGCTGGGGAGGTATACACATTATCATCATTTACACGAATATCTGAACCTATTGCTGACAATAATGCATTCATTGTCTCAAAATTTACATCAGTAGTGAAATCTCCTCTACTACTTAGTATAATATGATGTCCAGCTTGATACCAGTTAGCTATAGAAGTTATTTCATTGACTGTAAAATCTGTGGTTGTGATTGGTGCACAAATAACAATCAAATCAATACCAGCTAAAGAGGTAGCATTGATTTCATAATCATTATAAAGAACCTTAACGACATCTCTATCTAGTGTATCAACGAAAGAATCTAAATCATCAGTTGATACATAATCATTTGCATGATATCTGTCAACCAGTATTTTAGCAACATCAGGTACTTCAGTTATTACAGGTGGAGTAATAGTAGATAAAGTGTAGTTCCATACTGCATTAACTGCACCTATAGCTCTTCCCATTTGATCTTCAGTAAGTGCTTTGATAGTAGGATTTGAGATAACTACACCTGAAGTGTCACCAGTTGGGTATGCGTTAAATACATCCCAATAGTAATCATAAGCATGAGTAGAGCAATTGATAATGAAATCAGTTACATTAGTTATTGCTTCAAAAACATGAGGAGTAACATTCAAATTCTCAAGGTTGTAATTAATGTCTGTTTCATAAGCACTATGCCCAATCCAAGAATACCAAGTATGAATTGGAATATTGATATCTGCTGTGTAATGAGACATAACTCCAAGAAAGAAGAAAACATCAATCCATTCTTCATTTGCAGCAAATGTTCTAATTTCATCAACCATTTCAGTAATTTTAAAAGGAGCGTTATGTTCCCCAGTCGTTGGATAATAAAGATGGTTATCCCAATCTTGAAGTACTTGATCTGGGTAGGTACTTCCACTTACAACTTCTGGTCCATAATACCCAAAAGCTTCTTCCCAGCTGGAATTTACTAATAAGATTGCTTCATCAGCTATATGCTGATGAGTTACTAATCCCCATCCTTTAACAAAAGTATCGTTTTGATTTGTAATCACAAATGGACTCAATATTAACAAAGCGACAATTAGCTTGCTAATTCTTATTTTGTTCATTATATTCAGAATAATCTGAAAGTGTCTATTTTTAATTTTAACTAAATGTGTTAAATAAAACTTGTTTTATAGTTGAATTTGATTTTAACACTTAATGAGAGAGCCTATTCAAGTGTTAGTATATCCTGTTAGAGAAAAAGGAGATGACTGGGAGTATCTTCTTCTAAAGAGAATTGAAAACATTGGTGGTTTTTGGCAAGGAGTAACTGGAGCACCTGAAAAGGGCGAAGACATTTTAGATGCTGCTAAAAGAGAGCTATTAGAAGAAACAAGTTACATTCCGAAT
>MEHH01000027.1 GCA_001940755.1 Candidatus Heimdallarchaeota archaeon AB_125 | reverse complement strand
GCTTTGAATTCTTTGAAATTAAGTTCAGGATTTTCCCAGATTTCTTTACTAACATCAAATAGCTTTTCTTTCATATCATCAATTGTTAAACAAATATCTTCCTTGCTCATCCTCTGCACTTCCATTATAGACTAAATTCTTCATCTTCTTCTAATTTCCTCTTCTATATCGACTAGTTTTAAAGGTAATTATAAAAATCTATTCTGAAATGAAAAATAGCAACATAAATAAAATTCTGGATTTAATTGAAGAGGGAGATAAGAATCTGGATGATTTGATTGAAGAATATATCATAAAAACAAAAAAGAATCCTTTCAAGCAAGGAGAATTTTCTGATGATTTTCTAAATTGGAAAAATAATAAAGAAAAAATAGAGTAGAAGGAAAACTCGAGATCATGCTGGTTGAAATACACCTGCAAATACTAACCAAGCTAGTAGTGTTTTTGCAACAAGACTGAGAATTTGATACATTCTTTCTCCGTATAGATAATCTTTCCATTTGCCAACTTTCTTGTATTGTAGTAACATATTAAACGCAAACGACATGAACAAAATTAGCTCAAATGCGTAAATAACTGGAACAAACCAAGGCATACCTGTTGAATTGATAGCTATTCGTGCGAAGAATACAGAAATTATAACCCAGGGTATTATTCCTGCAATCCAACCATAGATGTATGCAGTCCAATTTGTTTTCTTTGTTGTTTGATTATGAAGTTCCATCATGTGACCAAAAAGATTCATTAACATATTAAGGAAGAATAGACCTATTAACACCCATAAATCCCAAACACCAAATAGTATTGCAATAAAGAATACCATTATAGAACTTGAAAAAGCATACTCAAACCATCTAATTGGATTCATCTTTTTCTTTAGGTTCTTAACATAGAATTTGTTAAGAGGTCCTGCTATTAATAGATGTGCAAGTGCTGAAAATAATAGAAATGCAGCAACTGTTGGACCTACTGCTGTGAAGCTGAACTCTGGTTGAAGAGCTGCAACAGGAGGACCACCTGAGTAATCCAATGTAATTGAGTATAATGGTCTACTAAAATCCCAGAAGAAACCTAGAACAAGCATAGCTACACCTTGAACCAAGTGTAGAATTCCCATCGCAAGATTAAACTTGCGTAAATACTTAAAGCTAATTGGTGATTCTGAACCATCATCCAAAATAGTCATTTCTAAAGCTTTTGTCATTTTAATCAAACTTATCTTCTAAAAAACCTTATTTAAAAACTTTTCTTGGACAAATTTTCTATGATAGTTTTTTTGTTGAAATTAATCCTTCACCACTATTCGTTTTTCCAGCCAGCTTTTCATTGGTTCAGTAAAAGGTATTTTATTAAATTCATCTTCTTCTACAATTTTCTCCAAATAGTATCTAGCAGTCACTAGCTTTTCAAAATTCTTAGGCTTAAATTCTTCAAGACTTTCATGATATAGGTTAATAGGATAGTTGTAATTAAAAGGAAGTTCCATTATTTCTTCAGGGTCTAATTCAGAAAGCATGACAGCAGATAATACTGCTTGATGTATGAAAACTACATAGAGGTCATATTTTTCGTAAAACTCTTTGAAAATAGGTTCTTTATGTATAATCTTGTATCTATCCCACCAAGCTTTGAAGAAACCTCTCTCTGGATTGACTATTAAGCAACCAGAACTAATGTAGGGACGAAGAATTTGGCCATCTACGTGTGTTTGCATTGGAAAAACTTTCTCCTGATTTACATCACACTTTTGGTAAATTAAACTCCAAAAGTAATCTATTGGTTCATCATATAATGATCCAATTAATTTATGATGAACTGGACGATAACCTAGGTTAATCCCTTCTTCTAGTAAGAATTTTCTAGGGCTATCAAAGAATAACGAATTCGTTCCTAGAAAAACTAAATTTTCTGTCTTTTTTAGAGCCATTTCTTCAGCTTTTGCAGCTGCATATACATGTTCAATGAATCTGAAATTAGCAATTTCTGGATCTATTTCTAGAGAGTAAACATTTACATTCAACTGTTCCAATTTACTGAGTAAATCCTTTGGTATTTCATCTAAAGTTTTCTTTGTAAAAAGCCAAATTGGATTACTGGAAAAATCTCCACCAAATTCTCTTATGCTTTCAACTAATATCAGTGTTTCTGGACTTGTTACTCCAGAACAAAATGCGTAAATGAGTTGTTCCATCTTAATTACCTTGTTAGCATAATAATCTAAGAAAGGACTCTTATCAACATTTCTTATTACCAAATTGTTTGTATTTTTAGAAAACAATTCTATTTTTTCAGACAATCATATATTATGAATAGGGGATATCGATTTGCATCAAACGCTAGAAGTCTTGGATTCTGCTGAATTACTTCATTTGATGGCTTTGGTTCAACTATTTCTTGAATAACAAATCCTGCTTTTTTCAATGCTTTAGAATACTCTGATAATGTTCTGTCAAATGACCACAGTGGCTCAAGATTATGCCAAGAGATTTGTATTCCCCCTGATTCAAAATATCTGTCTGTTACTTTGTATAGTACTTCTTCATTTCTAGGTGTATCTTTTGGTAATTTCAAGTCAATTGAGCTCAATCTTCCAAAAACAGGATGGAGGTTTGACCAAACAAATCTCCCTTTTGTTTTTAGAACCCTACTTATTTCAAGAAAGGCTTGCTTGAAGTCAGATACATCAACCATTACAATATTTGAAACTACTAAATCAAAGCTGTTATCTTTTATCTCTTTAAGATCCATCAATGATGCATGGATAAACTTACTACCTAATTTTTCAACACTTTCTTGCTGTTTACAATACTTGATGAATGGCTCAGAGAAATCTACACCAACAACTTCAGCACCCCTCCTAGACAACTCTCTAGAAAGATATCCATTACCACACCCTGCATCCAGAACTTTGAGTTTTCTTACATCTCCTAGAAGCTCCCAAAGAGCTGGATCGATAATCAGCTGCCTATTAATATCTCCTTCATCGCTCTCTGACTGCTTACGATAAATTTCTAACCAGATTCCACTATCCCTTTCCCATTTTTCAAGTGTTTCTTGATGCTTAACTTGATCTTCAGGAATCAACTCTGTATGAAAAACTACGCTACCTCTCATCTTTCTTATTGGAGCAACATTATCTTCAATTTTCAGAGATTCTTCTAATGAGATTTCCTTGCCTTTTCGAGAATAAAGCGGTCTCCAATAAGGTTTCCAAGGAGTTTGAATTTCTACGTTTGAAATAATGTTTTCTTCTTCAAGTTGCCATGGATGTTTTCCTCTAAATTCTGTGTATAATAGATCGTAATGTGAGCTTTCACATTGATCACACCAGAAATCATAAGCATAGTTTTTATTCCAGAATCTAACAGGTTTCAATGTAGGTTTATTACAGTTACCACAAATTAGTTTCTTGGTTTTTGGACAAAAGTACAACCAACTAAAATGGTGAAATTTCTCGCATTTTGAACATTGGAATTTTGCATGCCAAGGACACCGAAAAACCATATGTTCTGCTGTAAAAACTCCTTCTCTTATAGGATACCCATCTTCAAAATCTTCAATCTTCTTACAATAATAACAAGGTTGTGGATCAGCAGGTTGGTAAATATGTATAATGGTTTGTTAAACTGTAGTTCTATTTTACTTTTCTCTTTTCAGATATTACCATCTATTCTTCACTTCTTCAGCAAATCCTAACAGATTTTCTATTCTGATTTTTCTTCCATCATCTAAAACTACTTCTCCAGTGAAATAACCAAATACTTGATGTTGTATGGATTTGAATATAGCAAGATTAACGGTAGAATTCCTATCTAAAATTGGTTCAAAATCCATTTCAAATCTCCCATCATTACTTGTAAATTTCCAAGGTTCAAGGTAGTTTTTTGGATTAAAGTGAAAAGTAACTTGGTTTAATTTATGCCCTTTTCCATTGTAGTAAAAGATGTTCTCAGTAGCTGAAGATGTGTCACCAAAGCCATATCCAATGTTAAAACCAACTGATGATTTTCCAGACATGCCAGATGCAGAACCCCAGTACCAAGTGTCAGAATAAGGCCAAATACCTCTCCCCCAATCTAATACTCCAAAACTATTTGCTTTATCAAATGTAAAAATCGTATTTCCAATAACAACCTTACCTTCAGCTGGCATACAATTAACTTTTGTATTGTAATAGAAGCACTTAGGCTTGTTTTTCCAAGGTGTTGCGATAGTCATAGAATCTATTTCAGAATCTTGATACAACTCTAATTTTCCTCTAATTCCTTGATTACTATTAAATGAAGGATAATCAAACTCAATTATTCGGGTAGAGGGCTTCTTTTTTATCTTTATATCTAATTCTTTACCACTAAATTCTAAATCTCCCACTTCTGAAGATAAAGGTAAATTTGTTCTTCCTTTAGTAAAGAACCTTGATTCCTCATCAGGAATGAACTTCTTTTCTTTAAAATCAAGCCAAACTATAGAATATAAACCCATAATCCCAAGATCAGTAACAGTGAATGTTATCGCATAATCAGGATTAATTATTGCATAATAATCCCATTCTTTAGTTCGAAACCAACCTTTACCTAGATTTTCTCTATTATATTTTAATAGAGGTTTTCTAGACCATCCTTTTACGTTTAGACTACCATCTAAATCTAAAAGATCTCCTTCATCTAAAATCTCATTTTGAGAACTCATTACTTCAAATTAATTTACCCTTTTAAGAAATTATCTAAAAAAAATAGTAGAGAGGAATAATCCTCATTTTTGTTTATGTTTTAGGTTTTTTGAAAACTTTGATAAGAACAACAGTTACCCAAGCAGTTCCAACTATAGCTGCACCAATTAAAGTACCCCATGATTGGAAGAATGAGACGAAACCTGAAGGAAGATTAACTCCTAAAACCATTTCCGCTACCTCAGAATTTCCAGCATTATCAAATGCTTCAGCAATTAAGTGTCTTTGACCATCAACTTGTTTGATGGATGAATCATATACAAAGTTGTATGGTTCAGCTGTAATATTACCTACTAATTCTCCTGTATCATAGAGTAGAATGTAAGCTATATCACTTCCATAATCAGACGCTCCTATTTCTACAGACTCTATTCCCAATTTTGATGAAGTGTTTACATTTAGAATCTCCACTGTAGGATTGATGTTATCAACTATGCTATAGGAATAGTAAGAACCTCCATTGTCAGCAATATTCGTATTGCCAAGCATGTCCCACATCTGTATGTAATATTCTACTTCATTTCCCCAATCAAAAGCTGGAATTGTTGCTAAGAAACTCATTCCCGCAGGTGTTGCGGTTACATAATTCCAAGTTACATCAGTTCGATAGTAAACTCTGATGTTCGATACTCTACATAAATTATCAGTTGCCATCATTTCAAACAGTGCATCTTGATAATAAGTTGGGGTGTTTAAAGGAAGTTGACTAACCAGCTGAGGACCAGTACTGTCTAAAACAAAGTAGACATCGTCTACAAGCATAGAAGTAACTAAACCTCCTTGAGCATATACTTGAAATCGTATATCATAGATTTCCCAATCACCAGGACCAAATGCAGCTTCAATATCATCATAGATATTCCTTACAAGATTTAACCACTCACCTGTTTGATTGAAATTATCAACCCAGAAGTAAACATCATATGTACTATTAGAAGCTCCAAAGTTTGAACTACTACCAAGAACATAATAGATTTCTCCACCGTCATAAAGTTCTATATTGATGTATGCATATGTGTTTAGTCCAGATTCTATTGAATCTAACTTATACCAAAAATCAGTATATAGATTCTGTGTAACTGCAAGATTAAGGTATCTAAAGATATTTACATTTCCAGTTCCACTGTGTGCAGTAAGATTTGCTGCATTGTCTCCTGAATGAGCATCTGGTGTGTAATTAATATACTCATCAGAGCTACTTCCATACCAAGATGGAATAGGATCTGATGGAATAGCATTCCAATCCTCTTCAAAAGATGGATCTCCTGTAGGATATGTTTTCAATTGGAAGTTGTCAACTAGTAATTGTGTTGTAGAACCTATATCATTTCCCGTATATATTCGGATTCCACAGTACATGAAAGCCATATTATTAATGTTGAAAGCTGATGTAAACTCAAATATATCAACAGAAAACGAATGCCATACATCCCTTTCACCAAATCCATCTGCAAGATAATATGTATCTCTTCCACCTGAACTTGAGTAATTTGAATATCTATGTGCATCAGTTACATCACCTAACATCCAATGAAGCTCAAAATCATATGTTTCATTATGCCCATATATATAGAATCTTGCATATTGGTTATCGAATGCTCCATTTGGTTCTGAGTATTTCCAATCAAAGTCTATAGTAAGTTCTCCAGGATTATGAGTATAATATCCCATATCAGGATTCCAATCCCCAAAATAAGATTCAAGATATGTGTATGCGTCTAAAGTAGGAAGTGGGGTGTAAGCTGTCATGTTAATTGCATATGTTCCTTCAGTATGATCAGTAGTTTGAAGAACTGAACTAATCCCTCTATTATTATAATACCAATCTGTAGTTCCTGTTTCAAAACCCTCGTTTGTTGTGATGAAATTATATCCTGTGCTGTTCTCAGCACTAAAATCATCTACTAAGATTTCTGTCAAACCTGTTGGATCGGATGGTGAACTAGCATACACATATATGTAGTTTAGATAGGTTTGTGGATTTGCTGGACCAAAAGCTGTTTCAAAATCCAATGTTACATCTCGATGGACATTTTCCCAGCTAAGGGATGGAATTGATGCATTAATGAAAACATTATTTCCTGAATCTACAGGTATAGATGAAGTCGAGAGGTAGTAATAGATGTAGTAGCTAGTAGAACTTGGTTGATGATAGAACTGCAAATAGAAAAAAATATTTCCACCATTTGAAATATCTGGGTTTTGTACAATGTATGCCCAGAAGTCTAAATCGATATCTTCTACAACATAAGGTGTGTTAATAGCAGATATTTGTCTAGAAAGATATGCATTTGCGCTGAATTGTGATGTGCCGTATGATTGGATATCACAAGAATAAGTCCCTGCATATTTTTCACTATCAATTGTGTTCACATATTGAAATGCACTACTTCCATAATTGAATCCTTCTGGACCTCCATTTGAATAAGTATCTTCAAATCCGCTGTTGTGAATAACATTTGCAATTAGTTGTTCCTCTCCTCCAGCACCTATATCTTTTTTAACTATGTTAGAAACAGAATTAGTTATTTCCAGAGGTGTTGAATCTGCAAATTGATACGCATTTGATAAATTTGTCATAAGCAATGGTTGCAGTACCAATAACAGACCTAAAATTATCATAAAAGTCTTTTTTCTTTTCATTTAAATCGCCTTTAGTAATTTAATTACTACTTCTATTTTTAATGCAAATGCTGTATATAAAGATTCTTCGTTATAAAAATGAAGTGAAAATCCAATACTTCTTCACACTAAATTAACTAACACATAGAAGTAACTTTTAGGCTTTAAACTTCTAACTTTCATTAAAATGAAGAAAAAGAAAAAAAGAAAAGAAATTTATACTATTTTATTTTTTAATGCTTAGAAGATAGTAGATTCCACCAACTAAAACAAGAACTCCTCCTAAACCTCCAGTAATCAAGCCTACAAGTATTAAGATTATGCCTAACCACATTGAATCTTTAATTAAAGTTCCTGTTTTGAGAGTATCTTGTAACCATTCCCAGATTAAAAATAGTACTAAAAATCCTAGTAACATTTGGATTAAACCAGTTAACCATGGAATATATGCCAATGTGAAAAAGGACGCACTACCAATAAAATATAATCCTGGTGCAAGATAAGTGAAAAATGTTAGGAATCCCGAAATTAGAAGTACAAAACCTCCTATCAAAGCATTCCAATATCCAGCAAATTTCCAATTAGATTTTGTTGGTTTTTTTGCTGCAGTTGTTGTAGTTGTTGTTGCTGTCG
Organism: Candidatus Heimdallarchaeota archaeon AB_125; assembly: GCA_001940755.1. Lineage (GTDB taxonomy): Archaea > Asgardarchaeota > Heimdallarchaeia > Heimdallarchaeales > Heimdallarchaeaceae > UBA460. The sequence goes on along the minus strand of MEHH01000027.1, from coordinate 8,648 downwards.
TTTCTGACATAACACAGAGTATGTTTTTCAGACATATAAATCTTACATTAGACAATTTGTATTTTTAAATAGATAAACAGTTAAGTTAAAGCAATTTTACTTAATCTGCCATTAAAACATGAACTATATGAACAGCAATTACTGCAAGAAAAATCAATAGACTTCGATGAAGCCTATTTATCCACTTTCTAGCCTTTTTTGACGCCCAGAGAGGTTTTATCCTTAGTTTAATGATAGCTCCAGTAAGAATGTAGAAGAGAAATATAGCAACAGCAACCCATCCAAAGATCCCTACTTCCTGTTCTTTTCTGATAAATTCTATTCCATGAAGAATAATAATTGTAGTGGCACCAAGAGTAAGTAAATAGTGTAGATAATTCAAGGGTTTTCTCGTTTTCAGATAGACTTCTCGGGTGAAATTTTTGATTTTTCCACTTTTTCCTTCATCATCAAGAAACCTTCTAGTAAATTTGTATACAAATAGAACAATTACGTTTAACATCCCTGCAGCAAACAAACCGATTGCAATTGTTCCTATATCTTTAGCTAAATCATCTTCGATCAAACCAATGCCATCATCATCATCATCTGCTAGAACATGAGTCTGATCTGAAATTATGAATGCGATTACGAAGATTGAAAACATTATGAGTAGTAGTTTGGTGGTCTTTTGCTTGTTTGCTAACTTCATTTCCTCACTTAGGTTGATGTTTAATGTAATAATTTCTAACAATATTAAAGATTAACTATCAAAAAAGACGACAATAATACTCTGAGAACTTCCCTAATCTTTATAAATCTCTTTTAGTCAAATAAAACGTTACTCATGAGTTACTTAATAGATGAACTAAAAGATCGATATGAGGGGAGAATTGATTTCTCAGCTAATAAATGGACTGCTTTACGAAAATTGCAAGAAGAATTAGAGCAAAGAGAGTTTACAGCAGAAGAAATTCAGTTACTAGGAGCAATAATTATAGATATAATATCAAAACATGGGGGCTCAAAAGAAGAAGTGTTCAGAGCTCTGTATAAAGGTTACAACCTATAGTTTTCGATATGTCTTCTTTTGCTTAAATAGTCATGCGTCACATTTAAATTCAAGTACAAAATTCATTATTTAATGATTCAAGCTGTTTATGTTATCTCTAGGTCTGGGATACCCATAGTTGTTGTAGACAAAGGAGATGAGAATAGCAGCTTTTCAGATCAAGCTCTTTTTAGTGGAATATTGACAGCAATTCAATCTGCAATGGAGGAAATTGATGTAGGTGTTCCAAAGTTTGTAGATACAAAGAAATTTGAGGTTTTCATCGAGCTTTCAGACGAAATTGCTGTAGCTTTGCTACGGAAAGGAGAAATTGAGGTTGAAAGACAAATAATTCATGAGATGACTTCTGAAATCTTGCAAAATATTTCTAGTAATTTTCCGAATATTGGTGACTATAATCTACTCTCCGAAGAGCAGATCGATGAAATAGAAAAATACGTTGAAGAAATGATTGAGAAGGGAGATAAGGAGATTGCTAAAAGAAAAGCAACGAAAATCGTTTCTGATTCATTTTGGTGATAAAAATGGCTGAAGTAGTTCTCTCTGCTGTTATATTTGAAACATTCATTAGTGTAATGTTAATTATAGTTTTTATTCTTATTTTGTTGAAATATATCCAAAGAAGAAAGAAACCAGTATTATACTTACTACTGACTTTCGCTAGCTTTTCTCTAGCAAGTTTGACCTCAGCAATAGGTAGGTGGTTAGGATATTTTCTAGGAAATGAAACTATAGGTTTTACTGATCTTTCCAACATGACTGCTTTCTTACTGTTAGCACTATCAAACTGTTTTGTTGTTGCTTTCGTTGAAACAGTTTTCGCTAACAAAGGTGTTGATTTTGCTATAACATTTCTAGTAATCAATGGTATAGTAATAGGAATGTCAATGGAAGCAATAATCTACTGGTTCTCAGATACGCAATTTGGATTACTTGCTAAGAAATTCTACATAATCGTGTTGCTTGCAATAATATCCTTGGTGACCTACATTATACTAGTAGTCTATGCATTTAAAGAAGCAAAGATGAATACAGAAAAACTACCTAAAACAGGATTTAATCTTATCGCAGCTTATGGAATCTCTGTTAGTCTTCTGTTTGTCTGTTTTGCATTAGATAGTGTAATGGCATCTCTTGGAAAAGGCTATTCGCCATTCTATTATATGGGCTGGTCGTTTGCAATGGTAGGTGTATTTCTAGGCTATCTGGGTTACATAATGCCTGGTTGGCTGAAAAACATCATCCAAAAAAGTAGTTGAAAACTTCAAACTAATGTGTGAGAACTTTTTCTCTCACAAACACTCTTTATGATAGCTTAACTAGGAAAAACATTATAATATGCAAATACTTTGCTTTTAATAATGAAATGGAATCATGAGATAGAGTTTGATAATATCGCAAATTTCTTAGGAAAATTGTTCAACAAAACTCCTGAAGCTATCAAAGAAAGGTTTGTAAATATACCTGATATGTACGTTCTAGCATTTAAGGATGATTCTGACATTAAAGGGGTTATGGTATCAATTCGTAATGATAAAGCTGATAACATCTTAGAAACAATTTATGTAGCTTTTGAACCTGATTTCAATTTCAAAGAAACTAATGTTTTCAATAAATTAAATAACTTCTGTAAAACGGAGTATATTGATCTAGTTTTTGCTCAAACAATATCAGAAAACAGTTTCGTCAATGTTGATATTGAAAAACTCTCACAAATTATTACATTAAATACAAGAGTTTTGATGAAACTAACCATTTCAGATTATAAAGAAAAGTGGTATGATAAAGTAAAAGGAGAACTTCCTAAGATTTCATCAGATAAGCTAGATTTTAACAAGAAATTCAAAGTGTCAGGAGAGAAGAAATCAAAGAAATTTACTGTAATTAGCTTAAATGAGGTTTCTTGGGTCAAGGTTGCAGAGCTTCAGAATAAAGTTTATGCAAATTTGGATCTCAAAGATAATTTGAGCATTATTTCAAAGAAAACCATTGATTACAATATCTCATTGATAACTAAGCTCTTTAGCGGATTTTATGGTCATTTAAGTGATACGAATTCTTACATTGCATTATCTGATGCAGGAGAAGTAGCTGGATACATAGTTAATTTGGAGCCTTCAAATAAGAAAGGATTTATCGCTGATTTTGCAGTTGATCCTTCATTTCAAGGATATGGATTAGGGAAAGTATTGCTAAGAAATACTGTGATAAAATATTTCGAACAATTAGATTGTGATAGCATAGGATTAGCTGTTTCAATCGATAATAATACGGCAATAGAAATCTATGTAGATAATGGATTTCAATTCGAAGCAGAAGAAATTAAAGAAGGAATCTTATTTATAGATTAAATAGACCCTTCAATCTTTTAATTGTTTAAGAACTAAAATTGCTGCGTTTTTGCCAGATTCTATAGATGGTTCAACCATTGGACCAGGAAAACTCCACATACCAGCATGGAAAAGCCCCTTCACAAATTTAATTCTCTGTTTCCATAAAATCATGTCAGACCATCCTAGTCCTGAACCATGATGATTAAGTGTATATCTGTGATACGTTAATGGTGTACTGATGTCCATATTTACGATATGTTTTCCTAGATTTGGAATCCTCTCTTCCATCCTTTTAACAAGCTTCTTGGCATAATCTTTCTTGAATTTGATATATTTGTCTCCTCGATTTAGTTTCTTACCTGCTTTCCAGTAATTCTTATAATCAAAGGTAGCAGGAGAAACAAGATGTATGCTATGATGTTCCTCTTTGGCTCCCTCCAGTTTGAAGGATTCATCATGAAGACTATTGAATTTAGCAACGAAAGCATTTTTTTCAGGATTATTAGGGATTCCAGCTTCTACAATGTCGTTTGTATTTATGAAAAGAACATCTGTTCCGTCGAAATCATAATCTGCGGGATTTAAATCAGTTACAATCGAAACTGAAAACCAAGAACTTGCAAAAGGAGTCTCATCGATTTTCTGTTTAAATTTCTTTGGAAAATTATCTATTTTGAGCAATTTATTATAGAGTTGTTTTGCATCAATTGCCGCTACAACTGTTTTAGCTGTATATTTAGTCTTGTCATCTAGAGTAACTCCATTTATACGCTTATCATCTACATCAATTTTAACAACTTTCTTTGAATAGACTATTTTTCCACCATTCTTTTTGACTGCACTAGCAAGTGCATCAGAGATTTTTTGAGCTCCACCTTTTGGTCCCCAAGCAGATTTTGCCATTCCAAATGCAAGAAAAACTAAAAGTGCAATTGCAGTAGTTTCTTCGCCAGGAGCAATATGAAGAGCAGCTCGAAGATCCTTGTATTCATCTCCAGGAAATAGATCCTTTAGAAAATCCTGAAGATTGAGTTTACTATATTTCATCATATTTCGAGCTTTTAGAAGTAAAGTGAATCCGCTATTTACTTTACCCCATAATGATAGAAGTTCAAGACTATCAGTTGGCATCTCGTCCATCTCCTGTTTAACAGTATTAGCTATATCTATCAATCTCGTGAGTGCTGCATCCTTAACATGGGGAAACGATTTCCTCATTGATTTAACAAAGAGCTCTCGATCAGCAAAATTTACATCAACATATCTTGTGGGTCCAAGTATTCTATAAACAGATGGTAACTGAATAAACTCTATAGGTTCAGTATTTAGAGAATCTAGGAGCGAGTTAAATCCAGGTCCATCTAGAATCCAATGTGCTCCAGGATCAAAAATGAGTTTCTTGCGAGTATATGAACAACAATAACCTCCAGGTTTTTTGCTCTGTTCAAATACTATGACTCTTTTGCCAGCTTTTGCTAAATGAGCTGCACAGGATAGACCTGATACTCCAGCACCTATAACGATTGTATCAAAATCAGTTGATGACATCTAGTATGCATTAATGACTTAGGTATTTAATGATTATTATTTTAAAATGTAAAAAAAAAGAAAAAAAAGAAAAACTAGTAGTGGAAAGTACCAGCGTGTAATAAGAAGATTTCAAAAGCTTTTGCTTTGCTTCTTGCGAATTTGGATTCAACTGATTCAGCTAAATCTTTGTTATTGTGAGTAGATACTTTGAGAGAGAAGCCTTTCTTAGCTTTTAAGCTTAACCTGTCTAGTCTTTCAAATAATGATTCTTCGTCTCTGAACTTTAGGTCAGAGATTTTTTGAGTTTTTGTGACTGTTGATGCTGCCATTTTTTTCACCATTCTCAGTTCTTAAGAAGAGTATATCATTCTATGTTAATAAAGGTATCGGTAAATGAAATGATTGCCGCTAAATAATGAAAAGATGTATATCAAGTTTTATAAAAACACTTATTAATGAATAAAATATACTTATTATTAGCAGAAAAGTGAACTGAAAATGAGTACTGACCCAACTACAGAACCTACTCGCGTAATAACTAGAGAACAGCTAGGTGTTAAAGTTTTAACAGATGCGAAAATTATTGATATGTTATTCGATATAGTCTATGAACCTATTATAATTGTTCTCAGAGAAGGACCTATGACTATTAAGACACTTGTAGACAAATATAATGATATTGCCGCAGAACCAAAATCTGAGATGACTATTTACAGGTATGTTAAAGAACTTGGGAAACATGATATAGTAGCTGAGGTCGGTAAGATAGTTACAACAGGCCAATCTGCTTCAGAGACTCTATATGGTCGTACAGCCAAAATTTTCTGGAATCTAACTGATAAAGAACACTATTGGTCTGGTGATGATAGTAAAAGGACACTATCCGCAATCCGTGATCTGCTAGCTCTGTATAAAAAAGATACAAAAATAACCGCTGAAAATTTAGGTAATCTACTAACAAAAACTGCAAATAAATCTAATCAGGAGTTAGCTGCATTCTTTGAAACAAATAATGCTAGTATCAACGAAATTATCTCCGGATACTCTTTCAAGGAAGTGGATAAAATATTCGACTACCTTGGGAATCTGATACTACTTATGCATATTGGAGATTTTGAAGAAGAATTAGAACAATGTGGTTGTTAGAAAAAAAGTGATTTGAAAAGGTGAGCATTTTTCAAATCGATCGCAATTTTTATTTAGCGTTTTTAGTGATAAAACTAAAACTTTCTTCCTGAATAAAAAGCAAGGAAAGGCAAGGAAATTGAAATTAGTCCGTCTATGAGTTGCCTTTCAGCTTTTTTATGAGAGAAAAAGTTCTTCCACTAGCTTTTCTCACTAACTGAGAATATCTTTCATAAAATATATAAATGTTTCGCATAAGATGGGATAGTAAATCAGAAAAAAGACAAAACTTTTAAATTTCTAAACGAAAAGTTTTAGTGTAACAGCAGTTTAGATGTGAATTAATGGAGTATCAGGATTTTATAACCTATGAACCTGAACAAATTTGTATTGTTCGAGACCAATTCAAATTTGATTTAGTTACTGACCCCAAGTATACTCCTATTCTTATTGCATTACGTGCTAAACCTTTACCGATTAAAGATATAGTTGACGGTTACAACAGGATTTCAGATAAAACTAGGAAACAAACAAGCATCTACAATTATTTACAAGATCTAATCAAACAAGGTTTAGTTGTTAAAGCTGGTCAGCGCGTAATTACTGGTAAAACTGCAAGTGAAGTTCTTTACAGCCGATGTGCGAAACTCTACTTTCCTGTAATTCTATCTGAGAGTTTTTGGAAAACAGAAGAGAGTAAGAATGTAATCAAAAAATCTCAACATCTTCTTAGTCTTTATACTGGACAAGAAGCACTTGATGAGTCTAATTTAAGATCCTTTCTTTTAGATTTGTTCTCAAATGCTGAAAAAGAAGTTGCTGATATATTTGAAAAGAATCCTGATAAGGTCAATGAGCTCTGTTCTGATTTGACTTTCGAACAGATAGATAGATTGGCAAGACTGATAGAAACTTTAGTTGTGTTACTTAATCCACAACATTACGAGGAATCCATTGGAAAATTAGGAATACTAAATTAATATGGTGAGAAAAGCTTTGATATCTAAGAATGAACCTGAAAGGGTAATTAATGTTCATCCTAAACCTCTATTTATTATTACGAATAGAAAGCAGCTCAAAGCATATAATGATCCAAATCTTTCCAAAATTATTCGTATTCTTCGAACTCGTCCTCTCACAATAAAAGAGATTACTTCTAATTACAATAAAGCTAATGAACCTCCTAAGTCAGAAGGTTCAATATACAATTACATCAAGAAATTAGAATCCGTAGGTCTAGTAATTACTGCTGGAAGGAAAGTACCTCTATTTTCAACAGCTTCAGAAATTCTTTATGGGACTATAGCTTATGTAATGTTCCCTATGGTTCTTATTGAACGAAAATATTGGGAAACAGAAGAAAGTAAGCAGCTCATAGAAGTTGCAAGACAGTTGATATCTTTCCATACAGGATCTGAAGATCCATCTCATGATGATATGAAAGAACTGTTTTTGAAAATATACGCTACATCTTTATTAGAATTAAGTAAGTTTTTTGATGAGAATAAGAAAGCAATCGATGAAACCTTTAAAGATAGTTCTGCTGGAGAAATTAGAAGAGTTGTCAACTTATTATCAATAGTTATGGTTTTCCGTAATCCTGGAAATTATACAGAAGAATTACAGAAGTGTTTTCCAGATAAGAAACCTTCTTCATAACTCTTCTAAACCAAAAGCTGACGGCATTAATTCTATTGCCCTAGAGACAAATCTTGCATCAGTAACATCTATCTCAACTAAACCTCTCATATAAGGAAATTGTACTACTATTTCGTTAAATGTAGAAAGGATTTGACGAGTAAATGAAAATTTCTCTGTTTCTAAGTTTCTTTTCTTTCCCATAGAGCTTTGTTTAAAGTAGTTGTAATTAAAGTTTAATCTAATATTACTCAAAAAAATAAGCAAAATAAATTTAAGATATATTTCTAGAAACAAAGGTTTGAACTAATAGTTTCTGCGGTAAATACTCACATATCTAGAAGTATAATCACCTTCTCCAATCTCCTCTCCTTGTTTAGGCCACAAATAAACCTCTAATTGAGAACTACATTTAGAGCAGACAATAGTATTTTGCATAGGTAAGCCTTTGTCGTCATACTCAAATTCTATCTTAATTGAATGATCGCAAATGTAATCATAGTCACAATATGGACAATGATAGTAATCATAATTGTGTTTAGTAGTTGGTTTAAGTAAACCTACTGGACAGCAATAGGCGTTCACAGATTGCTTGCAATCGCATTTCAAATGAAAAGCTATTTCTGTCATAACTAAGGCTAGAAATAAGTACTATATATACTTACCTTGTAATAAGATACCCCCTAGGGATAGAGTCAAAGGCCTAGGCATTCTCTTAACTCTTTTTCATATTCTGATGACTTTAAAATAGCTAGAAGGATATCAACGATAGGTAATGCTCTGTCCATTTCTGGGCCTTCTGAAGTATAAACAACATCTTTTGCTAGATCGATTTTTTCCTCAAATACCTTAAAGAATTCAGCTTGTTTATAAGCTACAATTTTATTTATGATTCCTTGTAAGCAGTCGAAAGATGGTTTAGGGATTTTTAGGTAAAGTTCCAGCACTTCTGCAGTTTTTTCAATTACTTT